>JABLXA010000006.1 GCA_013178415.1 Bacillota bacterium
AGATAGAAAGCCTCAGCCGGTGATATTGCTGCGCTGCCGACCCGCTGATAAGTGATCATTGAGCCCAGGTTCCGCGCAAAGGCGATAATCTCATGAACAGCAAATGCTCTATCTCTGGCCTCATCAAAGTAAAGCTCATACGCCTCGCTGGCTGTCACAGTCCTAACATCCGGATGGGAGGCTATATGCGCCACATACTCGGAAAAGTAGCCAAGCTCAGTTTCCATCTCTTGGCGGGATTTCACTCTTGGAAGAGACCAGCTAGCCCGGTCCGGGTTTTTGCCCCTGCTGAAGTTGACAGCATACCAAAACTCATATCAAACTCCTCGATCCCTTCTTCCCAGCCAAGGTCCTTCAGGTATTCAGCTACCGTGGGGTGGACACTATGTAAATTGGTATGATAGCCGATTTCATGATTGCGCAGACCAGCGAGAATGTCCCGGCGTCCCCGCCTCTTTAGAGCCCTCAGCTTCTCGCCCACTAACTTGAATGTTCCTCGTACCTTGTGAGAATCGAGGGCTTCGATGATGCCCTTGAGTGCATCATCGTTCTCTGGCGTGATAAAATCCTCCACATCGAACCAGAATAGGACATATATATTGGACACAGAACTCACCTCTTATAGGGCTCTCAAGCGTACGAATTCATCCACTTTCACCGGGCTACCACTACGCACAGATTCCTCTATTGCCAGGGTGATGGCGAGCGTTTGGCATGCGTCAGCGTAATCGCTCTGAATATACGAAGGGTCACCATTGCGTACGGCCGTAACAAACATCTGGTCAGCAGCAAAACCATAGTCTTCATAAGGGTATGTTTCAGTTTTATCAGGAGTGATGATGGTGAGCCCCTGGCCTAATTGGAAACTAAGCGTCAAGTCCTCCGCCAAAATATGTACCCCGGTCGCGGTCTTAGGTGCGACCTTTCCTGAGAAGAGGTTGTTGGCGATGCTGGCCACGATTCCGCTTTCAAAGGTAAGGGTAGCACAGCTTACATCAAACACATCATATTCCGGGTTCACCTTATGCAGCACACGACGCGCTCCCGCCCCATATACCATATCAACTTCACCGAGAAGATAACGGAGCTGGTCTACATGATGTGTCACCATTTCTACCAGCATACCGCCTGACCTAGATTGATACGGATACCATGGAACAGGTGGCAGGGTCGCCCAGCGCATAACAAGGGCCATGCCGATTGTCTTGTTTTGAAGCAATTCCTTAGCCTTCTTCATGGCACTCCAGTATCGCATTTGATAACCAACGGATGTCAGAAGCCCACGTTCCTTTACTGCATCTCGAATACGGAGCGCTATTGCCATGTCTTTTGCCACCGGCTTTTCTATGTAGAATGGGAGTCCTCTCTCGATCACCTCCCGCTCTATCTCCCCATGGGCGTAGGGTGGGAGGCAGATATAAACTGCATCTAAATCCTCATTTTGCAACATGGCTCTATAATCCGTATATGCCTTTGCATTGAGTTCCTTAGCACTACCAGCTTTAAAGTATTCCTCGACGCTCTTTCGCACGGTTTCTCGAGTCTTTTCAATCTGTGCAGGATTAACATCACAGAGCCCGACTATCTCTGCCTCTGGGATACGAACAAGATGGCTCAAATGATAAGCTGCGATACCTCCGGAGCCTATGAATCCTATGCGTATAGACATGATAATGCCTCCCAGCCTATGAAATATAGCGACGTATTGTGCGAAGGTTTCTAAGAGCAGAGCCAATGGGATCTTTCAGGGGTGATGTCTCCAGGACAATGTAACCATAAATGTAACCATATAAGAGGAAGCCGCTCCTCCCCATCCATGCAAGCAAAGGGAACAGGTCTCCATCTTGTTTTGTCTGGACTTCTCAAATATGGCCTGCCGGCTGGCTATATTAGACAGCGGACGCTCATGCCATTCCTGCGCTCGGATACCAAGTTCTATCCCGTCAAAACCTAATTCTGCAGCCTTTTCATAAATGGTATCCCAGGGAACCCCCAGCAATTCTCCCATAATACCGATTTTCATTTGTAATACCCCCACATATTGGCTTCTCGAAGCCGTCAAAAATACATCGTCCTATAGGTTACTAGGCGATTCCTAAACTCTGGCATTATACTTCCGTTAGACTGCTAGATGGGGTCCATGAATTCAGGATATACCAAGGAATCTCCTTGCCAGAAGCTCCAATATCCGGTTCCCGGTGGGGCCGTGGTCTTCACTCCCCCAGCTACCACTATGTGACTACCCTCAGCTTCCAATGCCTTCCGCACCCTCCGCTGCAATATCCGGTGTAGCAAAAGCGCCAAGAGGAGAACATATGCCAGTGCCTCGATCCTACTCTCCTTCTTTAGATAGATCGCATCAAGATATGTCGGGTCCTTCAGGAACTTAAACGACGTCTCTACACCTATCTGTTCCTTATACTCCCGTAACACATCCGGAGGCTCCATTAGTGAGGCGTTCGTTATCAGCACAAAGCAGTTATTGCGTTCCCTTGCCCGCTTTACCGCTAATTCACTGAGCGCCCCGATGATCGGCCGAATCCTATAGACCGTTTCCAGTTCCACAACCTCGTCTTTCCTTGGCCGTCCCTTTCTGTCACGCTTCTTCGCACGGGTCTCCTCTATGACTTCAGCTGACATCGGGTAGAATTCATTAGCATGCTTGGCCAGAAACTCTTTTGCAGCCGCATTGGCATCCGGTTTACACGCAAACTCCTTTGCCTGCATCTCTTTGGCTGCTGTGGTCAGATCCTTATGGAGATTCTCAATGCGTCTATCCAGAGCTTTGACCTTTCTCTTGTCCAACGCTGTTGAGTGGACTACCACAAAGTTGTAAAGGCGCCCATACAATTCCCTTGTGAAAGCTTGAACCTTGTATGATGCCGCCTTCCTGTAAGCCGCTCCTTCCCTTGCGCTACTCAGTTCCCAACCTCAATCCATTCGTTCTTCTCCCATGCCAGTTCCTTGAGTTCACCTTCAAGAGAAAAGGTAGCAGGAAGTCTCGATATCATTAGAAGCCTCTGTTCGGCGATCTGATCCAGGTTATCCTTCGTCACCACACTGGAATCGGCTACGTAGACCACCTTATGGAGATCGACCTTATCTAGGTGGGCAGCCATCGTCTTGATGAAGTTATTGTTCCATGTCTTATCGTCTACGTTCCCGCTTAGGGGCTCTCCGATTACCGGGATGCCATCCTGGGTTACTCCAAGCCCCACTTTGAACTGGAGGAGATCTGGACGGTGATCTTTGCTATGGCCCCTGAGAAGGCGGATAAAGGGGCTAGAATCCTCCTCTTCCTCATCATGGCGGTATTCGCCATAGACGGAAATGGAGGTTGTGTCGGCGTGAATCCGGGTCAGCATAATGTCCTCTATTGCAAGAGCGTTTAACATGATGGTTGAGGTAACCTTCTTGGGGTTAGCTTCAGCAAGCATATCCAAAGCCCGGGCAAGACAGTCATCATTTAAATCTTCATGAGTAACCCCTTTCCCCAGGAGATTCTCAGTATCCTGGAACTTAAAGAATCGTTCAACGTTGTAGAGTGGCGTTCTGCCAGCAAGGATGTTTATCACAAGAGCCTTGATTCGTATAGAAGGGGGCAGCTTGCATTGGGTGTCGTCCCAGTGGAGGACAGAATCAAGGATCTTGCCGATCCCAAGGGTGTCGAATAATGCTGAGATAAGAGGAGCAGGTCCTGCATGGAATATCTTTAAGGATGAAACCATTGGAAACACCCCCGCCCCCAGTATACACGGAAGCAGGGGAAAGTACAAGTAAATATTTGCCTTATAATCCTATAAATGTAACATTATCACTAAAATATCTCTCCCTTATCTATGACCTCAGAAAATGCTCCTTCATACTCCGAAAGGGTGCGAAATGTAAGTTAGGACATAAGCGGATCGAGATAACCATGAACATATACGCGCATGTGTTGCCAGGGATGCAAGCTGACGCGGCAAAGAAGCTATCGGCGATACTGCATATATGAGGAGAAGGTCGTCAAAGCATGACGCCCCTGCCAAGGTTACCAAACCGGGAGAGCAATGCCAACTGCGCCCGGACTGCAACCATACTCCCATATTATGTATGTTAGCTATCCGTTAGCTATTCGCCGTTTCCAGCACCTTATCCCCTTGTGGCGCAAGGAGATTCATAACATTGGGGTGGATGATGGGACTCGAACCCACAGCCCCCAGAGCCACAGTCTGGTGCTCCGCCATTGAGCTACATCCACCACAATAGTCATCGATTCGATATGTTACCTGGCGCTAGTCAGCGCCGAAGATCAATATTAGTTTATCAGGAATGGACGCTTGCGTCAAGATGACGAAATGAGCCAAATGAGCCAATGAGCCAAAAACCATTGCGGGGATAACCACCAACACCGCTTTAGCCAAATGCAACATCGAGCAGCATCATCACTGCAAATCCAATCATACTGCCCATGGTTGCCAGATCAGTGTTGCCCGCGCGCTGAGCTTCGGGGACCAGCTCTTCAATCACAACGAATATCATAGCCCCGGCGGCAAAAGCTAGAGCGTAGGGCAAGATGGGCTGGAAAACAAGGACTGCCGCAGCTCCAGTTACCCCAGCAATAGGTTCAACAACTGCCGAAAGCTGACCATACCAGAAACTCTTCCAACGAGACATGCCTTCTCGACGTAAAGGCAGGGAAACCGCGAGCCCCTCCGGAAAGTTCTGAATACCGATACCTATAGCGAGGGCGACAGCCGTTCCCAAAGAAGCTCCCGACAGGTTGGCGGCAAGACTTCCGAAGGCCACCCCAACAGCAAGGCCTTCCGGAATGTTATGTAGCGTTATGGCTAGAATAAGCAACGTGACTCGATGCCAGCCGGTCTTTATTCCTTCTGCCTCTTCTATCGGTAGGCCTTTATGAAGGTGGGGCAGGACTTTATCAATGCCCCGCAGGAAGATCCCTCCAAGCAAAAACCCTATAACCGCAGGCGCCCATGCGGGGATGTCCATACCTTCCGACATCTCAATTGCCGGCGCGAGTAGCGACCAATAGCTAGCGGCAATCATGACGCCAGCCGCAAAGCCAAGCATGGCGTCGAGCACCTTCCGGCTCATGTTCCTGGTCGCAAATACACCGGCTGCGCCCAGCGCAGTCATGGCCCAGGTGAAACATGTCGCCAGGAGCGCCTGTATGGCTGGATGGAAACTCTGGAAAATGTCAACGTTCACCGTCATTTCCCTCCTACTTGCATCTCCATCTCACTCGAAATTTATGATACCTATAGAAACTAGATTGATCCCCGTCACTTTGAAAGATGTTATCGGGGTAGTTCCGGCATAATGTGCGTCATTGACTCCCGCCATATCCATGGCCGCGATTCTTGACTGGTTTTGGTGCCAGCGGAAACAAGGACAAGTCCGGCATCAATAGTCTTTCCAATAACACCGACTTGACCGGATTCCCATCTATCCTATCGATAAGCTGAGGCCGCATATAAGGAAGCCGTGATTCGCCAGATATTAGGACTTCTCTGATTCCAGGACCTGGTCGTAAAGCCTGCGAAAAAGGGCCTTATGTTTTCCTCGACGTCAGCCAGCTTTTTGAAAGCCTCTGCAAACCCCGTGTTACGGAAAGCATCGGTCATCGCAAATGACCGAAACATACCAGCATGAGAAGGAGGACCCGCAGAACACAAAACTCCGTATGGAACTGGCCATCGTCTATCATGGCAAGGCCACCCTAGGGGACAAGCAGTCAATCGGAAAAGCTGAGCAGCTTTTCATCGAACAAACAGATAGGAGAAGGCGAACATTTGGATCGTGATTTCCGGGAACCCCACCGCTATATTGAAGCTGAATTTCGTGTAAATGTATCCTTCAATCGACCCGGGCCCGGTTATGACAGCCCCAATCCCCGTGAGGATCCATAGGGCCAGGAATAACTTGAGCCAGCCATAGGGTCCCTTGGGGATGATTGCTCGAAAATGGTAAAAGGCAAGGCCGAGCAGTGCACCTCGCAGTATCTGAAATACAACGGCTAACTGGACAATCGGTGAGTCTAACGTCCGCATGATTTCCTTGAGCAACGGATCCGCAGCGAAATACTCGAATTTCAATCTTTCGACAGCCGATCGAATTCTCCTGCGCTATGTCGTAATAGTATGTCGCAATAGATTGCGCCGAACTAAGGTTTGCAAACCTTGCAGGGGACATAACCAGCCTTCAATGCTTCCTTCCTGCTCTTGAAGATTATCAGATTCTTCGGTGAGATCTTCTTTGCCCATACACACCATGGATAGTGGAATTTATCAGACTTGGATGAAGCATAATACATTTCTTGGGAGTCGCCGCCATCTTTGTCATCTTTTTCGCCCCAAAGTCCCCTTCCGGCATCCCTGGCCGCGCGTTCGAGCTGCAGAAACGTCTGGGCATATTTGACATTCGGTGGGATGGTCATCACCTGGGCATAGCCCGCCTCCACAAGCCATGCATTGACGAATGTAGTTCCCACATACACATAAGCAAGGATCCGGCCATATTTGTCGTACCGCTCTATGTCAAATTCCAATTTGACCTTCTTACCCTCGACTAGCTTCCTATTGGCCTTGAATGCCTCCTCGCCCATCCATTCCACAGGTTTCGATGGGTGCTTGGTCTCAGGAGTGTTCACGCCTATATAGCGAACCTTGCCGAGTTTTTCTACCTCAATCGTATCCCCATCGATGACACGGAGAACCGGGTATTCACGAAGTCCTTTTGGGACAGGCCAGTTTTCTGATTTAAGACCAGCTAGAGCCGTAGCCCCGATCAAGAGGATGAGGATAAAGACTGCGAGGTTTATGAATAGCCGTCTTTGGCGCATCACGATCATACTCCTGTCACCTCATCAATACATATACGCTACATGCCCCTCTTTATGCGCCAGGGTATGAATACGAATTTGAGATCAGACGACTATGAGTATGAATATTATTAAAATTATACCATATATACATCCTCACGCGATGCGGATGAAAGCACAATGGGGATATGGATGGGAGGGCACGGATAAGAGCATAGGTTGCTTCTCCCGACAATAATCGGTATCATATTGATAACAATTACAGTCAGGGTGGATCCTGCGGGAAAGGAGGGAGCGGCAAGATACTGTCCGATTCTTGCCATGTTTTCGCGCAAAGCTGACGAAACGGTCACCGTCCTAAAAGGAGGAGGAATCCAACTTGGCTACAGCGATAATTCATGGCGGCGTTTGTGGATTTGTGACGAGAGTCAAAGTTGAGACTCACGATATGCAGAATGTGGACATCTCTATTGAAAGCGATTGCCCGAATATACAAAAGATGGCTGGAGAACTCAAGAGCATAGATGCATTTAAGGAAATCTTCAGTCGGGCCGTCAATACAACCGCATACCAACTTGCCTCCAAGCATTGCCCACATCCCGGGTGCCCGGTGCCATCGGGCATCCTGAAGGCTGTTGAGGTAGCGGTAGGGCTGGCGCTTCCAAAGGATGCGCAAATCTTGGTAAGCAAAGATTGAATACTGCAAACCAGCTTGAGGTGGCCGCTATTATGCGGCCCGGGAAAAACATCACAAATCATCGCTAAGGAAACGCCACCAGCAGCCCCGAGAAACCCCCATCATCTGGCGCGAAATAACCCCAGCCTTCTATTCGGCGTATAATGCTTTACTGTAGAGAGTACAAGAGCGGCAGATATAAGAGTATGCTATGGAGGCTCGTCCCTCAAAGGGGTCTCAATTCCACGCGCACAGAGCAATGGGCTCTCCATGCCAAGCGCATAGAGCCCCCTGGCATGCAATGGAAAGCGACGCGATCATATATTTGGCTTGCAGATTTGCGGAACCCGGCATCGCTCAGATCGATAATAACTCCTTGAGACCGGCCCGGATTTTAGACAGGCCATCTGGCCCAAGAACCCCTAGGTATTCTTTGACCCGTTTGACATCAATCCCTCGTATTTGGTCGAGAAGCGCAACTGAAGAACATGGAAGACCACCGTCCCCAGCGGCCAGACACGGATATATTGCGGGATTTTCCTGGACCCAGGGCCCGCCCTGCGTTGTGAGCGGAACCACGATTACAACGGGATACCGCAAGGTTCCTGATGGAGCCCCGACCAGCACGACCGGCCTTTTCCCTTCCTGTTCATGTCCCTTGGGTGCATGGGTGGGCAAGGTTACCAGAAGAACGGAACCGGGAACGACTGCCGGGCTATTTGCCATGCTGATCTTCCCCCTCAATTACCAGCCCTTTGCCTGGAACATACCGCACCGGTTTTCCCCTAGGCGGCCCTCCTAGCCCCCAATCAAATGGCGGGAGTGATTCATCTGAATCTCCTTCAAGCCATCGCCGGTCTTCCCAGCTTATCGGAACCCCAGGCCTCGCACCCCCTGGGGGCTCGTTATGACCTGTCATAGGCCGATAATCCTGCCAGGCCGTCTCGTTCACAGTAGCTATACCCGGCAGCAGCGAGGTATCGGAGCTGGCGCTACCATATTCTCTTCCCGTGCCCGCTGTAATGAAGCTCCTAAGGTCATCCTCTCTTACCCGCCATAGCTTACCTGTCTTTACTCCCCTCAACCTTCCTTCCCTCAGCCAATCCCGGACTGTCTTCGGGCTTACAACCAGCTTCTTGGCCACTTCCTCAGGGGTTAAAAGCCTTTCGACCAGGGCAGATCCCTACCTTTCCATACTTTACGATCGCTTCTATTACCATTATGCCGCTACCCTACTTCGCTGTCAACCCCCTTTCCCTCCATATCCGCAGCACGCCCGCGAATTGATCCAGGTTCTTGCCATGTTAAGATTTGTTGCTTGTAGATCAAAGAGATCACAGGCCATTTTTCTGAAACAATACTTTAATGTATTTTTTACCATTGTAGAGTATAATTTATCTAGCAAGTTGAATCAATGAATTTCAAGGCAAAACGAGGAGGTAAAAAGAATGGAAAGGGAGAAACGATTCGGACCCTGGCTTGCCTGGAGAAGGATCTATCGCTCAAGCGCTTTAGTGACGATGGTTCTTGCAGGTGCCCTGATGTTGATAAGTTTTACTCCTTTCTTCATGGCCGCAGCGGAGGAAACCACCGCGCAATCGCCATATGGAGATATCGTCACCCTGGACCCCGATAGGACCGTCGACGATGATGCCTTTCTTGCTGGACGGGTAGTTCATGTACGCGGCAATGTGACTGGAGACCTGTTTGGAATAGGAGACACCATCGAGACTTCCGGCAAGGTAGGAGGCGATGCTATCCTAATGGGCCGGACTATACGAGTTAGCGGAAGTGCTGATGGCGATATCCGGGCCTGCGCTCAGTATGTAACAGTAGATGGAAGCTCCAGGGGCAATATGTCAGTCGCAGGGCAAGCAGTCACCATCTCTGGCAATACCAGCGTAGGCAGGAACGCGCATCTTGCTGGAAATACCGTGGATGTGCTCGGGAATATCGCTGGGAATGCGAGAATTGGCGCGAGTAAAGTAACTATAATGGGCTCTATCGGGAAGGACTTGTTTGTCGATGCGGACGAGCTCATAATTGGCAGCAGGGCTCATATCGGGGGCAATGTGAACTACAGGGGCCCCAAACCCCCTACAGTCGAAAGTGGCGCTACCATAGGCGGGGAAGTCAAACATACGGTCCCGCCGGGGAGAAAGGCGCCAACTCCGGCAGCAAGATTCTTCAGACACCTTCTTGACCTTATAAAGTTCGTGGTTCTTGGGCTCCTGGTCGCTCTATTTGCTTCGAAAGGCATAAAGGCCTTGATATCCACCGTGCGCCAGCGGGGACTTGTGAGTTTTGCCGCTGGGGTAGCGTCGACCATCGTGATTCCCCTGGCCCTCATCGTTCTCAGTGCCATCATCATAGGCACTTCAGCCGCATGGGTGCTGGCTGCGGGCTATTCCGCCGTGTTCATGTTTGCAATTTCCTTCTTCAAAGTCTTTATAGCTTTTCTGGTGGGCGAACCGCTGGCCAGGGCGATATTTCATAAAGAGGATGTGCCCCTCGTGCATTCAGCCATAATTGGCGGGATTGCCATATACCTGGTCACCCTGGTCCCGTATCTGGGCTTCGTTATTGGAGCCATCGGGATATTCCTGGCCCTGGGGGCTTTACTCATATTGCTGAAAGATGCTGCCCTTTCATGGCCATTCGCAAAGAAGGCCGCCTGAGAATAGAGTATCAATTGATCCCCGGCCATACTCATGAGGGCCGGGGATCGATGATCAGTGCGCTATGAGCTTTTCGGCTTCCACTGCCGCAATGGCTCCGTCGCTAACTGCCGTGACTATCTGCCTCAGTGTCTTCTGGCGAACATCGCCTGCGGCAAATATTCCTCCGATCTGAGTGCGCATTCGTTCGTCTGTGACAATGTATCCCTGCGCGCTGAGTGACAAGAACCCCTTCAGAAATTCCGTGTTAGGCCTGGAACCCACATAGATGAAAACACCGTCTGCCAGAAGGTCTCGTTCGCTTCCATCCTTGGTGTTTCGGAGTCGTACGCCCTCCACCTTGTTCGTCCCCACTATCGTGGTTACCACTGAGTTCCATGCGAACTGGATTTTCGGATTATCGAACGCCCGCTGCTGGAGGATCTTCGTCGCCCTCAGGACATCTCTCCTGTGAACTACCATTACCGTTTTGGCAAAACGTGTAAGGAAAATGGCTTCCTCAATGGCAGAATCTCCGCCTCCTACTACAACCACCGATTTATCTCGAAAGAACGCCCCATCACATGTGGCGCAATAGGACACCCCGCGGCCCCGTAGCTCTGTCTCACCTGGGACACCGAGACGAGCAGGTTCTGTGCCTGTGGCGATTATCACCGTTTTACCACGAATCTCGCCTGAAGTGGAAGCCACCACGAAAGGTCCCATCCATTCAATGGCAGATTCAGAAGAATCGATCCCTATAGAAGCCCCACTGCTCACATGGGCGCCGCCTGGCCCATCCCCGGCCTGTCCACAAGATTCAGCGCCATGAGAAGCCGACCGTTCCATCCTTATGCCCTGAACTTCACCAAAAGTCACCTCTGCCCCGAAAGCCTTCGCCTGCTCCTCCATCATTTGCATCAATTCCGGGCCTCCCACCCCATCTGGAAAGCCGGGATAGTTTTCAACCCTAAAAGTCGTGGCGGCCTGCCCTCCGGTAGCGCCCCGTTCGAGAAGCACCGTTTTCAAATTAGCTCGTCCACCATAAATAGCTGCAGCTAGGCCCGCCGGGCCTCCTCCCACCACTACTAGATCGTAAATATCCTGTGTAGACATATCGCCCTGCCGCGTATCGTGGCCAGCACATTCAATCTGCCATCAGACTCCACAATTCGCGGCGTTCCTCCCTTCAGGTTGATTCTTTCATCGATTGCGCCAAGATAATCTTTCCAGCCAGAGGTTCCATATCCGGCGACGCCCAACCGACCTCTCTGCTATAAGATCTACCGAAGCAATGGACTGATCGTCAAAGTAGACAACCAGACTTCCCAGCCTTTCACCGGCCTTGACAGGCGCCTTTACCGGTTCTTCTGCCATAATCTTGAGCTTTATAGCGCCAAGATCCCTTTTTCTTACCACCATCTGTAGGTCCCTCAACGGAACTACGGGAACCTCACCCTCTAGGCCGCCCCTTACAGGTATCCTGGTGAGCGGTTGTCCCTTCTTGGCTAAGGTTGCAAGATGAAACTCCTTGAAAGCATAATCAAGAAGCCGGGCAGAATCACTCCATCTAGCATCGCTATGCAGTACTACCGAGACATACTGGCAGCCATCTCTGGTTGCTGACGCCACCAAACAGTAACCAGCAGCCGAAGTAGTTCCCGTTTTTACCCCATCCGCCCCCTCAAAGCTCCACAAAAGGGCGTTGGTATTTGCCAGCTGTCGCTTGATCGCCCCCTCTTTCCCTTCAGATTCGATCATCGCCTCGCGAGTCCGCACTATCTCGGCAAATTCCGGGTACCTCAGGCCATAGCACGCCATAAGAGCCAGATCAAAGGCACTCGAATAATGATTTGGATGATGAAGGCCATGCGGATTCATAAAATGCGTATTTCGCGCACCCAGCTGGCGTGCCTTCTGATTCATCATTTCCACGAAAGCTTCCTGAGATCCGGCGATGTGCTCGGCTATAGCAACGCATCCATCATTTCCGGACCTCAACATCACGCCCTTAAGAAGGTCATAAAGCCGGATCTTCTCCCCCGGCCGCAGCCAGAGCGATGATCCCTCGATGCCGGCAGCCCTTTTACTTACAGTTACGATGGAATCGAGATCTCCTCTTTCGATGGCCAGCAGCGCGGTCATGATCTTGGTTGTGCTGGCCGGAGGTCGCCTTACATGTTCATTCCTCGCATAAAGAACTGTACCGGTATTCCGCTCCACCAAGATAGCTGCGCCTGCCGTAATATACGGTCCTGACGCATAATCAGGGACATATACCACCTCCTGGTAGTCATCGGCATACCGGTACCGGCTGGATACTGACTGAAATCCCTGGGTATGAACGAGAAGAACTATCATGGCAATCGCCATCATGCAAATAATGGCGCCCGTTATTGCTATTCGCCGGCAACTAATGAACATCCTCTCACCGAGGCACCCTCCGCCATACAAAATCCCCCGCATGTGCCTCGATGTAATGATATTCCGTATAGATCCTGTGAATGTCTCGTTTTTGACTCTATTCTTCCCGGAAAACCCCCTCCTCTACCCCATTTTACGAGGTGGCGGTGAATGCCGCACAAAGTGCCACCATGTCCATTCTCATGACAATGCTGCCCTAATGACATGAATGTCTATGTGCTCGGCCTCCTGATCAAATAATACCCGAATTAATCCCAAAGGATGAAGGCAGGAATTCGGATAGCATCGAATTCCATGGTAAAAGGAGGTGAGAAAGGATGGAGTTTCTAAGGTATCGGCATGGCAAGATCAGGCTTGTCTTCTTCATCGTTTTGACCATAATCCCCCTGTACTTTCTTTTGATGCCTGCGGCTGTCAAGGCGGGGAATTCAACGGCCACCACATCAGTCATCTGCAATATTGCCAATGCTATCGAGACCGTTTTCCCGACGCAGGTAACTTTTGGCGATCTGACGCCCGCCACGGACGGATATCATACCACACAGGTCAGGGCAACCGTAAGGAGCAATGCATCATGGAAAATCACGATAAAGTGCGACCAGGCAGGCGGCAAAATGCGCGAATGGGATGGATCCTCATATGTGACGGATGGACGCAACCTGTCGCAACCATTGTGCTGGAAATTGGCAGATCAGCCTGAAAGCGCGTACAAAGCTCTATCTAATGAAGAGGCTATCGTGCTCCCGGAGGCGGGAGCAACAGGAACGGCAGGCCGAATTATTTCGATTGACCTTGGCCAGAAGGCATCCTATGATGACCTGCGGCTGGCTTCAGCAGGAAGCAGTTATAGGATACTCATATCGTTTACGGCGACGCAGCTTTATTAGGACATATCAGGGATTTGATGCCACTCCTCTATTGGATGAGACACTGCTCCAGGGGCCAAAGGAATCGGGGCTCCTCCTGGGATCGATGTCGCCGGGAGGGGTTCCCAAATTCCTGACTGACCTATCTTCGGGTTGGTTATGTAGGAAGGTGATGGATACCTCGAGTTTATTGGGATATGAAGGAGGAGTTGAGTTTGAGGAAATTCCTGTACCTAATTCCAATAGTGATATCTTTCATCATATCAGGAGAATTGGTGGATGCTGCATCAGTGGCAGTAAGTCCGACGAGGATCGAGCAATCGGTGAGAAATGGAGATTTGCTGGCGCCAATAACTGTCACAAATACGGGGGAGGAGCCTCTCTTTATCCATGCATACGTTGGACCGGGAGGACATGATGTACATGGTGCTCCGCTTTTCCTGGGCAGCCGCGATATAGAGAAAGACAGGGAGGCTGGTGAAACGGGAGCGCGGAATGAATCGTCCGGCCACTATGAGTCCAAATCTGGTATTGAGTTGCTGCAAGATGAATTCCTCCTCTCACCTGGAGATTCGGCTGAGATACTGGCTAGAGTGGATGTGCCGGATGATATGTGCGGCGGAATCTACCCCATCATTTATCTCGAATGTTCCCCGCGAGGAACAAGGAAGAAAGCGGAGGTAGCTGCCACGTCACGCATAGCGATCCTGACCATTCTTACTCTTCCTGGAAGAGCGTATGCAAAGATCTTGGCCAAAGAGTTGAGGATCACACAGCTTGATTCTTCAGATTCCGTAGGGATCGAGCTCATCGTCGAAAATATCGGCAACACCCACTCATATGCGCTGGCATTTGCCGAGATAATCGGCCCTTCGGGGGAAGTGGCTGGCAGCTTGCCCCTCGACCCGACCCTTGTGCTGCCGGGCCGTTCAAGGGCGCTCAAAGGCATATGGAAACCTGCGACCCTCATTCCGGGTGAATATCTGGTCAAGGCAAGCATCGCCAACCAGGATCAGTGGAATGGGCCCAATAGCGGAACCCTTGGGTCAAGCACTCTGCGAGAACAGGGTCTCTCGTGCATCTCGAGATCATTTACCATTAGAAAGCGATTAGCTATGCAACCAGAAGGGGGAGGAATGGCGCTTTCTTCCCAGCGATGACCGTGGGAAGGAATCTGCGCCGCAGAACCGTGAGAACGATCTGGGTAATGCTCTTTCTCTGCCTATTACACCATATGCTGGCTTCTCCAATTCCGGCGCTGGCTGCAGCGGAAGGCAAATCCGTGGGGGGAGACAGGATTGCCTCAAGGGGAGAACTAATTCTGGATGGTAATGTGCCTACCCTTGATTTTGGCCAGATCAGCCCCCTCACCTCCCCGGCGATATGGACCCGAGCAATTCACCTGGAGGTCCTGGGATCTGGCGAGCCCTGGACGCTCTATGTGCAATCTAGAGGCGATTTCGCTATACCAGGCAGATCCCAGACCATGCCGGTTTCCCGTTTAAAATGGGCGCGCGCGGTTGAAGGGGTTCCACCCAATTGGTCGCCAGTGACAACATCTGCGCAGGAAGTAGCAAGGGGGAGTTCTACCGGTTCGCCTAACAGGACAGAAGTCTGGCTCGACCTCAGGCTTGATGCTGCATGGGACGATCCAGTTCCAGCACCAGGGGAGAAATATCGCGGAGAATTGCTATTCACGGTCAGCGCCGGGGAACTCAAATCCAATTTCGTTTTTCCGAACCCCTTCTCCCCAGCCCTGGATCACTATGTCACTATAAGGTATTTCCATACAGGCAGCGTGCCCAACCCCACATATGCTAAATTTACGATTCGCAATTCCGAGGGGCGACTGGTCTTCCAAAAAGGAGAAACCGTCTACAACGATGCCTGGCAGGACTTTGTCTGGCCAGGCCAGAATATGGTCGGGAAACCTGTCCCTGATGGGACATATAGCTTTAGCGTGAGTGACCAGAATAACCTAATTCATGCGGCGGGGACGATAATCCTCCAGAATAGTGCGCCTACCGGGGGTACATCGAAAATCCGGGGACGGGTATCAGATTCCATAAGCGGGGATGGACTCCCTGGAGTCATCATGAAGCTATATACGTCCAGCCATAAGGAAGTGGCAGCGACCAGAACCCAAATGGATGGCACATTTATCTTCGGTTCTATCCCGCAGGGTCAATATTATATCGAGGCCACTCTACCCGGATATGTCCCGTATACAAGCCCCCTCATCAGTCTAGGGGCAGGGGAAGATAAACAGTTCAACATTACCCTTTCATCAAACTCGGCCCTTTTCTTAACCGCGGAGGTTCATCCTCAAGATGTGACTCCAGGGGACATGATCACGTGCAAGGGAATTGTTGAGAATGTTGGAACCAGGCCCCTGAAGGAAGTCGTTCTGGAAGATCTGTCTGGCTGGCCATTTGAACCCCTGACCCATGTCGAAGAGCACCCAACCCTAATTCAGCGCATAGGTCGGCTGGAAGTTGGAGAGAAAAAGGCAGTAGAATTCAAGATGACGGTGCATCCCAATGCTGAGCCAGGCATATATTTCTGTCATTTGACTGTCAAAGCCGCGGCAGTCAAACCGGGAGGACATGGGCTCAAAATGATCGAACAATCAGCCCGGGCGAAAGTGAAGATAAGGCCCGGGGTCTTTGATAGATCAGGCATTGTGATGGGCAGGGCCTTCCTTGATTTTGACGGAGATGGGACACTCGATGATGGAGAATCGCCTGCAGCCGGAATGTCGATCACGACCCAGCTTGGACATCGAGTTAAAACAGGGTCAACAGGTGAATTCACCATTAAGGGCCTAACCCCTGGCATGTACGCCATTAGGCCAGTTCCCTGCAATGATCTGCAGGCCTTCGATGCCATCGTTGTCGATGTGCCACAAAGCGGTGGAATAGTAATGGCCGAAATCCCTATCCGTAAGACTGGCCAGGAGCCAGATCAAGTCAACACCTTGATACATGGCCGGAATGGCGAACTCAATCTCGATATCCTAGCGGCTGGAGATTTAATGATAGGGGCAGCTCTTGATGCGCCAGGGGGCCCGTCGCCTTCTCCGCTGAAAGGAAGGCTCTCCGGGACCTTGACCATTAAGGGGTCGGCCCCAGATTGGCTGCGCTCAGAGTACGACCTGAGATTGACTCTGGATTCCCGGGGGCTTATCCCTGCCAGCGCACAAGACGACGCCGACGCCAACCTCATAGGTTCCCCTCTAGATCTATTCGACGAAGATTCATATAGCCTGAGATATGCTGACCCTATGTATTGGGCGCTGAATGTGAAGGCAAATGCGAACACGGATCAGGGCGACCTGATTTTCAAGGCAGGGCACATTACACTCGACCAGGCTACACGGAATGGGGCCCACGATCCATCCAGTGCATGGCTTCCTTCGCAGGGAACAACGCCTTTGCCATCCTGTTCGCGACTACCTGCCTCAATAGACGGCATTGGCATGGAGTTCAGGTCAAAAGAAGCCCAGGGCAATATGAGCGCGAGGTTCGGCTCCTTTCTGGGAACTCCGCGCACGGTGAACATCACAGATAGACTTCCGGGAACCGGAGGTCCCGGTCCATACAGGTTGAGGAATATTCCCATAACCGCCGGCTCCGAAAAAATTCATGTTGAGGCGCGCGACCCTAATAGCATGTCTCTCGCCTATACACTGACTCCACGTTATACCATCGATTATGCCACAGGAAGCGTAACCTTTGATCGTTCCATCGGAAAGATGGATAGCGCAGGGAATTTGATGATCATCGTAGCTTCCTATGAGAGCATGGTGGAGCGAGGGAATCCCGCTTTTATGATAGGCGGGGCAAAGTTTGAGTTGAGTCGGGAAAACCCGGGGGATTCAACGGGCTTTTCAGCGGGATTAGGACTATCTCTTCCTTTATCCCAATGCTATCTTGCGGATACAACCTTTGATATGCCGAGCATATTTGACGCATCAGTCAAGTTTAAGCCTTTCGGCAATCTTTCATTGAATGGCGAATTCACGCGGTCGCTGGATAGGCTTTGGTCTGTAGGGCTCCTGGCAAATCCTTCAAAGGCCCTGGAGATACGCCTGAAATCAGGTATCCAGGAGATCCCGACTCCAACGCCGGATTCTGTAGCTTCGCCATGGGCCCTGGATCACATAGAAAATTGTCGTGAGACACGTGAGTATCAACAGTGTGAGATTCTCTACAAACTAGATGAGCAAAGATCCATCTCTTTAAGTTATCGCGGTGAACAGGACGCCGATACTTCCGGCGGCCTTCATCTCCTGTCGGCGGCCTGTGATTCAGGTTCTTCGCGGATCGGTTTTGAGATGGGGCGAACTGGCGAAGGAGCTGAGACCTATGCCTTTACCTCCAAGCAAGATATCTCTCGCTTCCCTCTAACCCTAAAGGGAAAACTCAGAAAAGGCCCCGGCAGGAAAGATACAAGTGGGGATACAGAATACGCGACTCCGAGATATACAACATCACTTGAGATAGGAACTGCAGTCGGCGCAGGGAGATACTTGAGATTTGAACCCCATCTGGATCTTGCCTGGCACTCTCCCGGCTCGGAAGATGAATTGGCTTCATCCCTTATATTGGGCGTAGAAACAACCGATGAAGCGCCATTCCATATGAATGGAACCTACCAAAGAGATCTTGCGGGAGGCAATAGATCTTCCCTCAGTTTGGGATTTGAGACCTTGAGAACTGGAGATGTTAACATCGAAGGCAGACTGCAGCTGTCGGATGGCGGAAATGGCATCCATCAGGGAATGAAACTCGCCTTCGATTATAGGCCATCATCCGATCCTGGGCTAGTGTCCATTGGCTACGTCTCATTCTCGAATTCGTCGATAAAAACCACGAACGACGTATCTGAAAATGCACTGATGGAGGGGTCTCTCCTCCTCGCCAGGAAGATCACCGAGGATCTTTCGGCATCCATCCGTTTTTCACGAAAGATTGTGGGGGAATACAGGTCTTCAGGAATGCAGGCAAAGGTAAGCAGCAATCTTCTGACAGGGCGCGCACTATTCAAGATCAACCCACGATTTCACCTTATGTCAGACTATTCAATAGCGACTCAAGAGGAGACTGGCGTCAACTCACCTGGCTATCGGTTGGAGGCCATCTTCCCACTGGCTAACGGGTTTCAGCTTTCCGTCGGCTGGGCCTCCATGGCCGCGGGAAAGGCTGCCGGTGACGGGCGCCATCACGGGCATACAAGCTACCCCCACACCGGAAGCATCACAGGGTGGAGCAGTGGGGGCCCATACATAAGACTAGGGTTTGTTTTCAATAAAGACTGGTTTATCCACCATACAGGACCATAGCTATGGTGTCACCCGGTCCCTGTCCCTGGGGAATAGAGAGGCTTCCCTGACATTTGAGAGCCCCAGCAGCCGGGCTGTGAGCCGCTCGAGACCTATGGCAAGGCCTCCGTGAGGAGGCATGCCATATCTAAAAATCTTAAGATAGTCTGAAAAGTTGTCGGGGTCAAGCCCACGCTCCTTCATACTGTTCACCAGCATGGCATAGTCGTGGATACGCTGGCCCCCTGTGGTGACCTCAAGTCCTCTGAAAAGGAGGTCAAAGCTTTTGGTGAGGGAAGGGTTCTTGTCGTCAGGCATCGCGTACATTGGACGCACAGATCTTGGAAAATGAGTGATAAAGATGAACTCCGATCCAAAATGCTTCTCTGAATATTGGCAAATTAGCCTTTCCCCTTCAGGATCCAAATCAGATGAAGCACCCTGCTTATATCCATATTCCTTTTCAATGATCCTAATCGCATCCGCAAGTGGAATCCTCGGGATCTTCGAGACCACTGGAATAGAAGATCCCAGCAGCTCGAAATCTCTCTTACAGTTATCATTGAATTCTCGCACGAGGGCTTTGAGAAACTCTTCTTCAAGATCCATTATGTCATTTTCGTCGCGAATGAAGCCCATCTCCAGATCAAGGCTCACATATTCATTGAGATGCCGGGAAGTATTATGCTCTTCTGCCCTGTAAGCATGGCCTGTTTCAAACACTCTTTCAAAACCTGCCGCGACCCCCATCTGCTTGTAGAATTGAGGGCTCTGAGCAAGATATGCCCTTTTTCCAAAGTAATCAACAGGAAACAGTTGGGAGCCACCTTCAGCCCCCGCAGCCACGATTTTAGGCGAAAAGATCTCGATGAAACCCTGAGATCTCAAGAATTCGCGAAAGACCCTCACAATCTCTGCCGATACTCTAAAGATGGCATGATATGTAGCATGGCGGAGCGACATCACCCGGTTCTGAAGCTGGACATCCAACCCGGCCCGCAGGTTGGTCTTATTTATTTCAAATGGCGGAGCGTCCAGAGCCCTGTTTATCACGCGAATGCTGTTCAGATAAACCTCGACACTTTGCGGAGCCCGCTCCTCCGCTCTGACCGTCCCGGTCACTGAGACGGCGCTTTCAAGATTGATCAGATTATCCTCTTCATCTAAGCTATCCGGCCTATTTGACTCTGATGACATGACAACTTTTCCTCTTTCAAAGACACACTGAATCATGCCTGACCTGTCTCTGATGATCAGAAAAGTCAAACCTCCGAGATCTCTTATAGCATGCACCCAGCCAGATAGACTTACCACCTGATCTATGTATTTCGGAACATCCGCAGCAAGGACACGTTGCTTCGTCTCTTTTTCCTCCATCAGCTCGAACCCCCTATAGTAGAGGATTGTACCAGTGAAGGGTCATGATGTCAATCGGATTCTTGGGCTGCAGGTTCGTTCGTCCAGTCACTCACTTGCGGCCTGGTGCATGTAACTCTTGTAAGTAAGGCTGGAAAGACTACCAACTTTCTACGAATCGCTGATTTCAAATCACCCTCAGGCGCGATATAATTAATGGTTGATGGCCCGATGCCCTCGGCGCGGCGGTATCTGTCTGAGAGAGGGTACCCCTGCATCCCTCAGGGCAGGGCCGCAGCCGCAGACTGGCATGGCGAATCGTTTTGCTGATATTTTCATAATGAGGGGTTCGTGATGATGCTAGAATCTATCATTCGCATGCGCCGTACCTTCCTTATTCTCATCCTTACACTGGCTACCATTGGCCCCACAAATATAAAAATGGACGCTGCTATGTATGGAGACCAGGAGAGTGCCGCCCTCGTAGGGACAGAAAAGGATGATATCTGGATACGGGTGGCCATAAGCCAAAATCCCAACCATGAACCATCCTTTGAACATGACAGGGTAACAGTAGTCTGCGGCAGCGATACGATGCTTGACTCCTTGGGTACGGCTCAGACGGCCGAGTATAAGTCCGACAGCCCCCTACCTGAATCTGTTCAACCAGATACCAATCACCAATATTCAGGCCCTATGCAATTCAAAATCCCTACAGGTGCAAAGCTCCTGATCTCAAGCGGGATCGGCGGGGTTGAAGTCATGGAACAGTCTTCAAAACCAAATGGCGAGGCACTGGAAAGAACCCTAGGCACCTTCCCGTCTGGTGTCGTGATCTCTCCTATCGATGAACATGCGACGCTCGGCATCGCTAGCATCAGAAGGCCAAAATCTAGTCCTTTCCCTATTTATAGAGGCAAGTTAGAGGTGAAGCCTTCCACCAGGCCGGGGAAATTGCTCGTCATAAATCTGATAAGGCTGGAAGACTATCTTCGGGGGGTTGTGCCGAATGAGATGCCCACCGATTTCCCGATTGAAGCCCTGAAAGCGCAGGCGATAGCCTCCAGAAGTTATACCGTGGTAGAGCTTAAGAAGCATAGCAGCATCGGCGCCGATCTTTGCGATGGGACACACTGCCATGTATATTATGGCGCTGCGAGCGAAAATCGACGCACTGATGAAGCCATCGCAGCGACTCGCGGGTTATTTGTCCTCTACCGGCAAGAGGTCGCCAGGGCTTACTATTCCTCTACAGCTGGAGGATTTACTGAGAATAACGAAAATGTTTGGCCAGATCCATCTAATGGGAATTTCCCGGGAAATCCTATACCATATCTAAGGGGAGTGCCTGACGATAGTACAATAAAATACCTCGATAAGGAAGAGACATTTCGAGAGTTCCTGCTATCACGGGCAGGACGGTATGATTCAGCATCTCCGTATTTCCGCTGGAAAGAAGAATGGTCAAGAACAGAGCTTGAATCCATTTTCGCCTCTACATTGCCCAAATATGCCACACGGAAATCTAGCTCTCTGCTGCCTTTGCCTTCATGGTCCTTCACAAATCCCGGGCAGCCCGATATGCCATCGCAACCTGAACCTCAACCACAGCCAGAATCAGAGTCACAACTGGGGAACCAGTCACAGGTTCAACCACAAGCAGCCCCCATGGCACAACAGGCACCGGCGGCGCGACAAGACCTTCCAGCCGGTGATCCTCTAGGTCAGCTCCTGGACATACGCGTATTGAAGCGTGGCATATCAGGAAAGATAATTTCTTGCGAGATCAAGGGATCGCGCGGGACTTGGGTCGTGGAAGGCGAACTAAAAATCCGGTCTGTATTCAAACCGGCCTTAGGGTCATCTTCGATGCTCAAAAGCGCCAATGTCATCTTTGACTTGAAGAGAGACAGCAATGGAGAGCTTATCCGCGTCACTGCGCTTGGCGCAGGATTTGGTCATGGGGTGGGAATGTCCCAATGGGGAGCCCGCGGGATGGCCGCATATGGCGAAAGCTTCAGGTCGATCCTGGGTCATTATTATCAAGGCACCGCCATTGGCACAATGCCCATTGTATTGACCCTATCCTCACCGTCCGGCGCTTCAAGTTCTCAGATCTTCAGCTGGCCCGGGGGAGACGCGAGGCTTGTAATCAGCAGAGTCCCCCATCCCTCTAAGGGCATATTTCGTTCTGTCGTGGACTTCCTCCTTAAGCTGACATCAGGTGACCCCTTCAAGATCAAATCCTTGACAATATCGTTCAATAATAAAGAGAGTCTAAAGGTCGATCTCACTTCGCTAAATGAAACGCCGCTCACGATAGATGTCAGCGCCTATCTGCGCCCCGGACTAAACAAAGTAGTCTTCGAGGTCACCGGGGATCAGCCGCCGGCCCGGGGAGGCTCTTCTTCTCCCCAGGACGCGGATGCTATTCGGATCTCGATCCAGTCATCTCCTTCCGCGGCTCTTCAATCGGAATGAGTCGCATCTTTCGATCCTTAAAAGTCGCGACTTCGGAGAATCCGGCTCTCCGGGCGAGGTCAAGCGCGCGATCCATGCCAAAACCTAGATCATGGAGACGATGAGAATCAGAGCCAATTGTTATCGTTCTACCACCCAATTGATGATAGAGCTCGATTATCTCTCGGCCCGGGAGAGTCTCGTTCAAGTCTGTCCTGAGCCCGGAGGTATTAATCTCGAGCGCGGTACCCTTTTCTACCATCCTCCTGAGGATCTCGACAATGATATCGCGGAAATCATCGACCGGGAATGGGGCATGAGCGCGGAAAGCATAACGTTTGGGCAGATCGAAGTGCGCCAGCGAATCAAAGAGCCCACTCTCTGCGGCCTTGAGCAAGCCATGAAAGTAGATCTCACATGTCTTATTTGGACCTATCTGGTCGAAGAGTTCTGGGGAAATCGGAATATCGCCAAGCCAGTGGTAGGAGCCCAGAACAAAATCAAAGCCTTTTCCGGCCAGGAATTCTAGTATCTCCTCCTCGCCGCCGACAAAATAGTTTACCTCCACCCCCATTCGCAGGCTCAGTCTATCGCCCCACTTTTTCTGACATTCTTCGAAATCCCTTTTATAATCTTCAAAATTGAAATGCTTGTAAGCTGGATCTCGCGGGTCGAATTCTATATGGTCTGTGAAACAGATCTCTTCTATCCCAGAAGCTATAGCAGCCTTACAACGTTCATCCATGGACACCCGGCAGTCAGGCGAGTGCAATGTATGGACGTGATAATCACAAAGTGGAATTGGATAGTCGGATGAATTCTGAATTTCCGGCACTATGTCTTTCTCCTCTCTCAGCGAACTGCCAAGGTTAAATATATGCCCTCCTTCTCCTTCTTGTCAACTCCAGCCAGATATGCTATGCTACTATGAGTAATCTGGGAAAGAGGATCAATTTATGCAGGATTCGTCATACCAGCAAAAGAGTGAAAATGTAACCCCTTTGATGTTATTCACGGCATTTCTGCCGATAGGAGCCTTTACTTTCGGCGGCGGATATGCCATGATCCCCCTCATCAAGAAATCTATTGTTGATAGGTATCATTGGATGGGGGAAAGAGATTTCATCGACTCTATTGCTATAGCCCAGAGCGCTCCTGGACCAATTGCGATAAACATGGCAGCGCTTACAGGCCGGAGGCTCGCAGGCATCCCCGGGGCGATTGCGTCAGTGATCGCAGCAGCTCTGCCTTCTTTTATTTCCATCTTGATCATAGCCGCCGTCTTTTTAGGAATCCAGCACAACCCCTTCGTGAGGGCGGCCATGAAGGGAATGCGACCTGCTATAGTCGCTCTCATGGCAGCCGCGGTGTTTGATGTGGGGAAGGCTGCCATCGCGACGGCAGCAGGAGTTGGTCTTGCCGCTATCGCCTTTGCAGGTTTGACCCTCCTCCATATGCATCCAATCGTGGTTATAATACTTGCGGCAGCAGCGGGCTTTTTCATGAAGCCTGCACGTGATGAGGGGAAAACTCCGGAAAAAGACGACATAGAATAGGGTGATTGACCTCGATGGTATTATTTCAGCTTTTTTTGAGCTTCTTCAAAATTGGCCTCTTTAGCTTTGGCGGCGGCTATGCAATGATCCCCCTGATACAGAGAGAGATCGTGACATTGCACAAATGGCTCAACATGGAGCAATTTCTCGACATTCTCGCCATCTCGCAAATCACTCCCGGGCCTATCGCCATCAATTCAGCGACATTTGTTGGATACAAGGTCGGCGGCATATTGGGATCAGTTTTGGCTACTTTTGGCGTGGTCCTGCCCGCGGTGATTGTGATGCTGATATTAACTTATTTCTTCCTTAAATATAAAAACCTGGAACCAGTTAAGGCGATGTTCCGCGGCATCCGTCCGGCGGTAGTGTCATTGATACTGGCAGCGACAGTCATGATCGTCCCTTCATCCATATCTGACATAAGCGGAGTAGCAATAGCCATTCTCACCTTCCTTTTCATCCGGCGTTTCAAACTGGATCCAATACTCGCGCTGGTGATAGCCGCTGTCGCGGGGATTTTGATATATAGATGATTTCATGTCTCTCTTCGTCTCATCCCCCCTTCGTTTCATATTCAAATTCAGCGCACGCTGGAGATTAGATGCAAGTTTAGGGTAAATGAGAAGAGATCGGAGTTTGTTGTTCATCTGGAAACTTGAAAGCTCTCTCCCACCTTTTCGCTAACATAGCCGTCCCGTCTCGTGCAACAATAGTATCAGAACGTAATAAGGGGGTGAGCTAAATGCCGCGTAGAAACCGGTCGACCGTAGTGCCACAGGCACGAGGCGCTCTTGACAACCTCAAGTATGAGATTGCTAATGAAATAAATTTCCCCACGAACCTCATACAAGGTGACTACTGGGGGAACATTTCTTCAGCCCAGTGTGGAGCCGTCGGCGGACACATGGTGCGAAGGATGATAGAAGCAGCTGAAAGGACTCTGGCTGAGCAAGTCGCGTCCGGCGTGAGAACCGCATTCAGGGCTACGCTCGGCCAGGCCGGCCAGCCGGGTTATATATCGCCTTCCGGCGTCGCAGGTACAACCCAGCCGGGAGTAAATCCTCCTGGACAGGTTTCTCCTGGGATGACCCAGTAAGACCACCATTGGGCAAGGCAATATAACCTTCGGTAAGTGATGGGTTAGGACTACTAGTGCGGTCAGGCTCTGCAACTTCCCGCCTTTAATAAATATATAAAAGCCTTGACCGCACAATTTTGTATGATGAGCCAAAATGTACTACGCGTCCCATGTTTAATGTAGCCGCTCCATGTCTCAGAAATCTCAAGACCGTGGACTAGCTTTTTGACTTCTCCTCCGCTCCTTTGCGAGTATCTTCTCCCCTTTTCTCCGTGCCTCATCCCATGTGCCTTCTGGTGTTATGCCTACTTCCTCAGCCATTTCCTCGAGTTGCCTGACCCTCGCCATTTCTGTCGGATCCGTGACCGACCACGCATGAATCATCGGGATTTCGATGCCGTCCATTATGTCTACCCTCATAAGGGTAAGATCTCGAGGGCCTTTCTCATCCAGCTTTCTTTTAGGCATGCTATCACCCACCCTTACAGAATATTCTTTCCGGTTGCCCATCAATAAAAACAGTCTGATCATCCGAGGAAAAAGAAGCCCCGGCCACCAGCCATGCTGTGATGCACCCAGCCGGTACGGGGGCTCAAAGAAATGTGAGACTCTTCGAAGTAAAGAGGACCGAGAGAGCTGAGGATTCTTCAACTCCAAATCGCAGGATTTTCAGCCTCAAACCGGGAGATTCATCAATCCGCAAAGAATTTAGGCAAGAATGCCCTATTGGCCTCCAGCAGCCGCTCCAGAAGTTCCTTTGCAACTCTATAAGAAGGAACCAATGGATGTGAAAGGAGGGCTTTGAGAGCCAGATTCCTGTCGCCGGTTACTCCAGCCTCTACCGTCAATTCTTCGTATGCCTTTACTGCCTGAGTCAGGCCGCGTATCTCGGGCTCCAGCGGTCTTGTGACCAGTGGATGCGCTCCGTCGCCCGAGATCACCGATGGCACTTCTACTACGGCCTCTACCGGCAGGTCCGGTATGGCGCCAAGGTTCACGGTATTAACAATATGAACCTCATCCTTGCAATTCGCTATTGAGGATATGAGTGAAATGGCAACCTTGGAATAGTTTCTGCCACCCCGCTTGGATAGCTCGGCGGGAGCCTGCTTTAGATCAGGATCGCTATACAGCTTCATGAGCCAGGGTTCCAGTTTCTTTACGGCCTCTCCCCTTGTTTCTCCGGCGGCCTTCACCTCAGCAATGGCTCCGGGCGTGTCATAGTAATACCTCAAGTAGCTAGATGGAATCATCCCAAGAAGCTTCAACAAAGATGGATCAAAACCATGCCCTTCCGAGCGTTTCCATGCTTCAACGGCCTTGCCGATAGCATCCTGAGTCACATCTTTCCCGGCCACAAAGACCCTTCTCACCCAACTTAGGTGATTTAGCCCTACATAGTCCATGGTGACTTCCTCTGCAGTCACGCCAAGCCACCCGGCTATCATTTCTTTCATGTTGAAAGGCACATTGCAGAGACCAATGGTCTTCACCCGGCCATATTTCACCAGGGCCTCGGTAATAATCCCGGAAGGGTTGGTGAAATTGATCAGAAATGCGTCCGGCGCGACCTTTCTCATGTCCTCGGCAATGAGAAGGGCAACAGGGATGGTCCTGAGCGCATTTGCAAAGCCGCCGGGGCCGGTGGTCTCCTGGCCAAGAAGGCCAAACTCCATGGGAATCTTCTCGTCGCGAATGCGTGCATCGAGCCCTCCGACCCGAATCTGGCTTATAACAAACTGAGCCCCTTTGATTGCTTCCAAACGACCGTCATAAAGCTTGACTTGAGTCTTAAGTCCAGCAGCTTCCATCATACGAGAAGCCAGCCCGCCCACAACAGCAAGTTTCCCCTCGTCAATATCCATGAGGGCTAATTCATCTATATGGAGCTCATCGCGAAAATCGATCACTCCCTGGATCAACTCAGGGGTATAGGAACTGCCTCCACCGATGATGCATAGCTTAATTGATTTCGTCATATTACGCCATCCCTTTCCGATTTACAAGCTTGATCACACAAACACTCTCAGGTTCCAACAACTGGCGCAAGATAATTCTTCCATCTCGGGTTTCCACCGGTACTGGACATTGATTTTTCAGGTCACTCGCCAGATATTCCGCTCCATCAGCTTTAATTTTGAAAATCACATTTGCCAGGTCCTGGCCGTGATTGAAGCCGAATAGCAGTTTGAATGCTCTTCCCTCCGCATCTATGCCTTCAAGGATCCTTGGTTCAATTATGCATCCTTCGGGCTCGCCTTCTACGCAAACCAAAGGTTGTACCCCGGCGGATATCGCAATATCAGAAAGAAGCCTTCCCCGATCAACATCTCTGGCCATTTCATACCCATAGCTCAACATTGTGCCAATGAATATGGCTTTCCCCTTGCCATAGCGGTTCATCACAATCGCCGGCGCCCCGCCAGGGAATTCAGCGATAACCTGGGCTGTATCAGAAATAACCTCCAGCTCCTCCTGATAGAAAGCCCCTTTAATCTTATCCCCTGGCTGGAAAGAAGGCAGGGTATCACTCGCTGAAACAATTGTCATTTCTGGGGTATCCATCCTCTCTATGGACCGCTCTTTGCAGCCGAAGACTCTATCCAGGCCCATCCCGGGAATTGCCTCCGGCACCATGCCTGTTTCATCATTCCACCCGCACCGCGCTTCAGCCACGACAATCCCGCCGGACCTCACGAATTCTGCGACTCTCTCTGCAAATGGGCGGGAAATCATGATGATGAACGGCATATACAGCACCCTATAATCCGCCAGCGCCCCATCCACGATCTGGTCAACATGCAGAAAATCAATGGTTATCTTCTTTTCAAACATAGCGCGGTTCGCACCGAGAAGAGACCTGCTGGAGACCGGCCTAGAAAAATCCCCCATACATGTCCAGAGAATATTCGAGGGCACGCTATATAGGATACCTACATCGGATTTCGGAACCCGTCCATTTACGAAAACGTTCTGGTTTGCGTCAACAATCTTGGACACAGCCCCGGCTGCCCAAGCTCGCTCGGTAGGAACGCCATTTGGTTCAGTGAGGCCAAACCCGCCTGATTCTACGCCGGAAGTCATGGGATACCAGGCATAATAGCAGAGAGCCTTTGCCCCATGGCTTAGCGCTCCCCAGCCCCAAAGTTCGACATCCTTGGGCCTGATAGCCATAGCGCGAGTCGAGACATAACCGTGCCCACCCTGGAGTTCCCCTATCCAGCAAGGTTTACCCGCAGCATCACACGCGGATCTTGCGGCACCAAGGTGCGCCGAGCGAAAAGAAGGGTCTCTTGCCTCAAAATTGGCGGAATGCTTGGGATAAAAAGATGTTCCATATGCATCCACTGTTCTGGCCATTTTCCAATCGTCTGGCTGCCCTGAGCCCCCGGGAAGCGTAAAAATCGAGGGTATGGCGGAATGACTGGTCAGAATGTGATTCGGGTCAGCTCGCCGCACGACCTCTGCCCGCCAGGCCAATTCCTCCACGCTGCGACAGGAAGGAATTTCTGCATAACAATCCCCGGCCCGAAATCCCAACAAAGCCAGACCGGGCCTCTGCCTCCCTTCTACGCATGTACTATTGAGCCCTGCCTCTGGCATCTATAGCTATCTTGCCGACCACATCCTCACCACTCACCAGATAGGCATAGTCAGCGAGATTCACCACCGGGCATACGTGCATAGGAACAACCTCGACTTTTCGCCCTATCTTGAAGACATCCCCATCCCCCTGAATCTTGACTACGCCGTGCTCCTCATAAAGCCGCTCGATCTGTGAGTGAGGAGATTCCTTAATGATACCGTGGCCGCCGATTCTCGGAATGGGCTCTTTGTCAGAAGACAGCGCCTTGCTTCCCGCGTCCAGCACGGCCCTATCATCAGCGGGTCTGCTGATTACTGTTGTGAGAATCGACAAGGCGCATTCCTCGAGCCTTACGAGCCCGAGGCCAACAAGAGAACCATCATTGAATACGTACGTGCCAGGCCGGATCTCGGTGACCCCTTTCACCCTCCCTGATATTTTGCATGTCGGGGTCGATCCCACACTGATCTCATTAACGAAAATCCCATGCGCCTTCATGAGTCTGGCGGTATCAACAAGGAGTCCGCCCTCAAGAGTCCCTATCTGCTGCAAATCGTCAGGAGTCAGAGCCTTTGAGCCGTGGCCTGCGTGGGTGAAAAGCCCTCTCAGTCTTATTCCTCTAAGATCTGAAATCCTTTCGGCAAGTCGAACCGCTGCATCCCCTGGAGTCACTCCACACCTCCCGAGTCCGGTGTCAACCTCAATCAAGACATCAACCACGCGCCCATGATCAATGGCCACCTCAGAGATAGCCTTTGCGCCCTCAATGGAATCAACACCCACCGCAATCGTAGCAAAACGCATGAGGCGCATCAGCCTTTCAAGCTTCTCCCGTCCTACAACAGTATAGGCCACAAAAATGTCGTCAATGCCTGAAGAGATCATCACTTCAGCTTCCGAAAGCTTGGCTACCGTAATTCCGCCAGCCCCCGCCTTCAGTTGTTCATGCGCTACGAAGGTAGATTTATGGGTCTTTGTATGAGGCCGCAATTTTATTCCATTAGCCCGCGCAAAGTCGGCCATACCCTTGATGTTTCGTTCCATCTGGTCTATATCAATCAAAACACTAGGCGTATCAAGATCATATTTCTTCATAAGCCCTGCCCTTTCCGCCTTTTCTGCCCAAGACCCATCTCAAACCCAGGCCCCTCCCAAATCTCGGCACGATCATGGATGCTAATCCCTTTCAAAGTCAGGCACGACCGTGGATCCTCATCCCCTCGGAATCAAACGTGACCTTAGACATTGGCGCTGCGTCGCTTTCTGAGGACCTTCGCGCCTCCTTCTGAGGATCCTTCCTGCCCTAGCTCCGGTATGCTCACCATGGCTATAGGTCAAAACCCCGGAGACAAGGACATGGCTGATTCCCTTGGCGAATTGGCGCGGCTCAGCATAGCCTGCAGTATCCCTTATCTCATCAGGGTCAAAGATAACAAGGTCTGCCCGCTTTCCGACCGCCACTTCGCCGATCCCATCCAGACCCATTATCGATGCCGGAAGCGATGTCATCCTCCTTACAGCTTCCTCCAATGATAAGATCTTTTTCTCCCTGACAAATTGAGATATAACCCTCGGGAAAGTCCCATAAACCCTGGGATGTGGCTTTCCGGAGGTATAGAGGCTATCGCTGCCGATAGCAGTATAGGGGCTCGCGATGATAGCAGACAGGTCATCCTCGCAAGCCTGATAAACGATTACGGTAGTTGCGCTCCCTTCCTCAACTATTATATCCATGAGATAATCCAGAGCAGGCTTCCCGCATTCCGCGGCCAGACTTGCTAGGTCGCGTCCTTCCATCCATTTTGATCTTGGAGACTCCACGAAGTTGATCACTAAATTCTCCAGCCCCACAGCGCCAAAGACATTATCCCAACCAGGGAGGCCATTCCGTATATTCTCCTTTATTCTCTCGCGATCAGCCGGATCCTGCAATCTCTTGCGGAGCGCCTCAAAACCTCCTTCTGCTGCCCATTGTGGCAAAAAGGAAACGAGCGCCGTATTGCCTGCCACGTATGGATATGCATCGCAGGTAACGCGAAGGCCCGATTCCCTCGCATCGTTCATCATCGCCAAGGTAGTCTTGCTTTTTCCCCAATTCTTCCTTCCAGATGCTTTATGATGGGATATATGCAAATACGCCCCGGCTTCCCGGGCCACATCGATAGCCTCTTGCACCGATTCTATGACCTTATCTGATTCGCTCCTTATGTGAGTAGCATACACCCTGCCCTGTTTGCCGACCTCTCGCGCTAATTCCACCAATTCTGAGAAAGGAGCGTAGCTTCCCGGAGAATAAAGAAGCCCGGTGGACAAACCCAGCGCTCCCTGGTCGAGCATCTCATTGAGCGCGTCCTTCATCGCCTGAAGTTCAAGGGGTGAAGGATCCCGGTTTGTCATGCCCATAGCAGCTGCCCGGAGGCAATTGTGACCTACCAGCGTTCCGATGTTTAGCGAAATCCCCTGTTCTTCAAGGATCCTGAAATAATCTGTAATACTCCAGGTTTCCCAGTCAAATCCACAATCACCGAGGATCGGCGCGCTTATCTCCCTAACGAGGCGCTGATTGTTCACCGGAAGCCCGTCAAAATGCCTTGACCATATCACAGAAAAACCGCAATTACCAACGATCTCCGTGGTGACCCCCTGGGTTATCTTCTCAGCGGCAAGTGGCTCTCTGATCCTCGCCAGATCAGAATGGGTATGGATATCGATGAAACCCGGGGCCACGCATAGCGAGTCAACTTCAATTACATGCTTCGCCCCTGGAGACATATCTTCGGGCCTTAGTTGGCCGATATTTACGATAAATCCGTCTTCTATCACAATATCGGCCCGGTAAGGGGGTCTTCCGGTCCCATCTACGATGATCCCGCCCTTTATGATACAATCCATGATTTCTTATCTGCCTTCCTCAATTTTCTATAGCGATGCTGCAAATACCAAGATCCTTTAGACCAATCAGGATGGCTCCAATGACTGGCTCATAAGTAGGTGGCACAAGGCACGCGGATGGTAACTCTGTTTTCAACCCATCTGACAGAGCAGCTACATAGGAAGGATTGTAATGGAAGACCCCGCCTGCGTAGCTTACCTTTATGCCGCCTTTCATGTCGAGGGAATTTGCCACCGCCTTGATTCCAAGCACCAGCGCCCTAGAACATTCCTTCATTATATCGCTGGCGACAACGTCGCCTGACGAGGCGGCCTCAAAAACATACCTGGCGATAGCAGCCACATCCTTTGGAGTGAGCGGTGGATGATAGACGGCTCGGACCAGCTCAGAAGGTGAATTTACTTTGAAATGGGCAGTAATGAGTTTTGTAAGCAAAGTCGAAGGCCCTCTGCCGTCCGCGGCAAGGGTTACAGCCTGGAGAGCCCGCCGTCCGAGGTCGTAGCCGCTACCTTCATCCCCCATCAGAGGACCCCAACCACCGGCCTGGGCGGATCTCCCCTCTTGATTCTGCCCGTATATGTTGGATCCGGTTCCCGCTATCACAATTATACCCACCATTTCAGGAATCGCCCCGGCAAGGGCAATAGCAGCATCTCCCACGAGGATAACCTTGCCTCCTTGCGCAACCCTGCTGATTTCATCGACAAGCAGCTCCTTTTCTGTGACACCTGAGATCCCCGCCATGCCTACGACTATCCGCTCAAGATCAAGGGAATCGATTTGGGCGGCATCTGCCGCCATCTTCAGAGCCTCTTTGATTGGCTTTGTAACCTCAGCAATCCCCACCTGAGAGACATTACCTCGGCCACCGTATCCCTCGCCTATGATCTTGCCATCAATGTCGCAAATGACACAGCGGGTCTTGGAGCCGCCGCAGTCAAATCCGGCTATATATCTCCTACTCATAAAGCAGATACTTCCCTCTCATTCTGATCGTACCACATGCGGCATTGCCAATTCTTCATCCGAGCTATCTTCAAATCGCATCCAATTCCAAACTCCTCATTGAACATCCCGGCAAGCTCGCCTATCGTGAAGCCATGCCTCGTGGCGATGGGGTGAAGGCCGACAAACGAGGCAGATCTCGGATCCGATACATTCCCCTCCACCTTGATGCCATTTATGGGATTGGGACGATCAAGAACGATGAACCCTTTGTCGCATTCAGCAGCATCCTGCGTTGCATGAGCCAGGGCGAACATGAACCGGATAATCTAGAGCAACCTGCGGATCCTGGCTTCTACGCCAGGTGGGAGGTCCTTTCTCCGCGCCGTCTTCCAACCGTCCTGAAACATCCCGGAAGATTGGTTTTCCGCGACTGCGCCGCTCAGGCTCTGATTTGCTTCACCTGGGACCTTGAGATATGCCCACCTCGGTCGCGTCCTCGGTATGTATGGCTCCCTTTCCAGGAGATCGTGCAAGATGATGAGGGCAGCATCCTTATCAGGTATCCTCCCGCGAGGGCTTGTATCAGGATCATACTGGCTGAATGGAACCTCAGGCGCGCCCACACATGAAGGGCAGCCATTTTCACACGTGCATTCGGTTATTACATCAAGACAGCTTGATATTATCTCTTCGATCATCGAAAAAGATCTCTCTGAAAATCCGACACCACCAGGGTAACGATCATACACAAATAGAGTCGGGAATCCCAGGTTCGAGGCATCTACGGCGGTTCCGATATCTCTTGGGTCGCACATCACAAAGAGAGGAATCACTTCATTAATGACATTCCCAACCCCTAGGAGCCCCTCCATAGGATCACGGCCCCATTCGCTGACATGCTTTGCCAGCTCGGGCGGAAGCGGCAGCCAGAATCCTGTGGTCTCCATAGTCTGCGGCGGCAGCGCGATCTTGCCGAAACCCAGGCTATCCCTGCTATAAAACTTGATCTTCTTGAACATATATACCATCGACATGACAGTGAGCTCTCCGAAAGAGAGGCGCACCTTGCGCCATACCTTGCTTTCCTCTTCTGAATCAACCTGGACCCTGCGCTCTGCCACAGATTGGGTGAAATAGTCGGCGTTAATGGGCTCAACATAAGCAACCCTTTGATTTATGTCCAGGTCCCGCACAAAATACGTCTCGCCGTCATGCATATAAATGGCCTGAGGGTGAATCTGCTCAAAGGCGCTCAGCTCGTCCATCGTCCCGATGACCTTGCCACCATCTACCCCAGCGCTGGAGTCAACGATGTTATAGGTATTGTCCGACATATTCCTGAGGCGAACCTGGTCTGCAGGGTAGCCCGTCTTCTTCCAGTACCATCTATCACCCACGCGGATTACTTCCCGGCGATCCTGCAGAATCTCAAGAATTGGCTGGGTATAATCGCCAAACAACTCGACATCCTCGGGCCCGATGGGAAGCTCAAAGGCGGCGCACCGGAGATGACGCGCGACCACATATGGATTGTGCGGATCGATAATGGCGCTTTCCACGGGCTTTCCAAAGAAATAGTCAGGATGATGCATGAGATACTGATCAATGGCCGAGTCATTGGCGATGAGAATAGCCAGGGCCTCCTCGCCGCTCCGGCCTGCGCGGCCTGCCTGCTGCCATGTGCTGGCGATAGTGCCTGGATATCCTACAATCAGCGCGGCATCCAGTCCTCCTATATCGACTCCTAGCTCCAGGGCGTTGGTCGATACCACGCCCAGGAGTTCACCGGAAAACAAAGCCTGCTCGATAGCCCTCCGTTCCTCAGGCAAATACCCGCCTCGATAGGGCTTTATACAATTCACCAGCGAAGGAGCGATGCGCTGGAGCCTGTCCTGGACATACCGGTAGATCAATTCCGCCACAACTCTTGCTTTTACAAAGCCAATGGCAGGAGTTCGCTGGCTGATAAGCTCAGCCAGGAGCCTCTCAGCCTCTGCATTGGAACTCTTGCGTTCAGCCTGCCCTTTCCCGACAAAGGGCGGATTCCAAAAGACGAATTTCTTTGGTCCTTTTGGCGAACCGTCATTGTCAATGACTGTCATCTTCCTGCCGGTGAGCTTTTCGGAAAACTCTCCAGGATTGGCGATCGTGGCGGAGCAGCATATAAACCTTGGATTTGCCCGGTAGTGTCTCAGGATCCTCGATAATCGCCGCAGCACATTGGCTACATTCGAACCGAACACCCCGCGGTACGAATGGATCTCATCTATTACAACGAATTCTAGATTCGCGAAAAAACTGCTCCATGATGGGTGGTGAGGCAAAATGCCTTGATGGAGCATATCGGGGTTCGTCAGGATCACATTACCCCGCTCGCGGAGCTTTTTCCTCGTAGCCGCGGGTGTATCGCCGTCATAGGCGCCTGCCACGATGGGAAGATCGGGGTCTATGTCTTTGAACCTTAAGATGCCACGCAACTGATCCTGGGCAAGGGCCTTAGTAGGGAAAACATATAAGGCGCGGGGGCCTGAAGAAGGGGTCGCCCCACTGGCATCACTCGCCTGGCAGAGCCTTTCAATGACAGGAATATTATAGCAGAGAGTCTTACCGCTTGCAGTAGAGGTAACAATGGTAACATCCTTCCCCGCCCTTATAGCGTCGATAGCAGAAACCTGATGAGAATATAGGTTCTCTATTCCCATTTCGCTCAGGATCTTCGAGAGGCGCGGGGACAAGGGCTCACTGAGAGTCCCATAAATCGGTGCCCTTGCAGGAATACTTTCTACATGTATGATTTGGTCCTGGTAATCCGGCCAGGCCTTAACCCTGCCGAGAAATGACTCAACTTTCAGGATGATTCCCCCAATCAGCCCCTCCGAACTCTCTATCGCTCCAGAATTAAATGGGGCCATTGCCATCTGAATCTGTTCGCTTCCCCAGATACTCAATTACGTACTTAGAAAACATTGTAAAATCAGATAACCGAGTCTGAAGGATCTCATAGAGTTCTTCTGGAGTAACTCTACTATAGTCATGAATCAGGCGGTTTCTGTAACCAGCCATTCCAGCTATCCTCCTAGCGAACTCGTCCGGCAATATACGCGCATCCCTCATCATATCGATAATTGAACGATAATCTGATGGTACGCCAGCCCCGGATTTAACCACCAGATGGCGGCCAAGATCGAATAGAGCCTCCAGAGCTCTGCGTAGACGATTCTCAGCAATATCAACAGCATCCTCGTTTCTGCAGAACTCATCGCGACCGAGTCCGGCCAGGAGTTCTAATCTCTTTACGCAATTGCTGATAATGCCCAGTCTTTGATCAATGAGGGCTAAGTTATACAAAGGAGGCCCCCTTTCTAAGCCTATCATATAATTCTTGCCTGGCCATCTCCAGGTGATATCTAAAATCCATGTAATCTCTAGAGGTGATACATTCAAAGTCCGTTAGCTGTTGGTAGTCCGAACAGTAAATAGTCTCTCCGGTGGAAATCACCTCAAAACGCACCGGTAAAGATGCGGAATCAAGAAACACGATGTCAACTTCAAGGGGGGCGAACAATTCTGCAAGCCTGGGGTAAAGATCCATATATAGATCGACATGGTTTTCCCCAGGTCTTACGAGAAGCGCCAGGTCTACATCACGGGCCTGCTCCTTCTTTTCCAGGAAAGAACCAAATAAATACGCCCCAATTATCTCTGGGAATTGCCTGAAAATCTTTTCAAGTTGTGAGGCGATATTGGCGTCAATCATTGAAATCTAGTCTCCCCCATCAACCGGATGCGCGACAAACACAGGCGTAGAGAAAGTCACTTTACGGCCGAAGAAATTCAAAATGACCTGCGCCAATATTGCAACATTCTTCGCCCCCTCATCACCCGGGGAAGGCGCAACTTGATGCGCGCATGGAGCCTTCTCATACGCTCCAACTTGGGTCCAGACGGCCTGCCGGAAATCTCTAGTGTCGGAAAAAGCCGCCCAGAACTGCACCTCATCTACAGCCGTCCCGGGAGAAACATCTACATGCAGTTCCGCGGCGCCATCCGGCCTGGACGAAAATTGCCAGTTGATGTTGGGGAGGCGAATGAGGCCGCTTACATGTAAATAGAAGGCCCCCATGGTGGTAAGAAGATCATCATAATCACCGAGCCCATGACCGGCATTCGGCAGGAACAACTGATAAGTAGGCCCTGGCAAGTCCTTCAGGTATACATTGAGGGCATCCACCGGCCAGTAAGAATCGTTGGTCCCCACAACAATCAGTTTGGGAATGTCCAGCTGGTCGCGGAAAGAATAAGGATCCACGATGGCCATCAGCAACTGTCCTTCCTCGCCCCCGGCCAGGTCAGTCAAACCCAATCTTGTATAATCATTGATCGAGGCACTGTAGGTCCCAAACTGCTCCAGCTGCAATTTCATCTGTTCCGCAAGGTTGAGATTGTTGTAAGACATGGGGATGATCCCTTTGACACGCGGATCTACCGCGCCCGTCAGCCATGAGGTCCACCCGCGTTTCGATGCGCCGGTCACAATAAACGAATCAATCTCCAAGCCCAGATCCTGCTTTGCAAACGCCTGGATGGCATCCATCGCCCGCACTGCGGATTTGACCATCGGCAACAATGCCGGCCATGTAGAATCCCCTGTCTCCAGAAATTGAACAAAAGTATGGGCGATCAGGGCATCCTCTGTCAGTCCCCCGAAAAGAGGTTGATTCGGAACATTATTCAGGATAGCCACCGGGGCCTGAATGACATCAGACACAGTCAATGCCAGCGGGATGATTTCATTCTGGCCTGTAGAAAGGTCGTCACTGCCGGTTATATAAACCATGGCCAGGTGAGGATTGAGTAAGGTTTTTGGAACGTAAAATCCCACCTGATGCGTCCAGACTATGTCGTGCCAGGACTGGGACGTAAGGGAAAGTAGATAAAACTTGCCTTGAGTGTCTACAGGGATTTCGTCTATCTTCTGCCAGGCGAAGGTAGGATCCCCATTTTGCAGGTAGTCTTGTAGACTGTTATGTAGCTTTTCTAGATCGACGGCTGTCGCAGCGGGCTGATCTTGAGAAGAATTGGATCCTTCCGTTCCGGAGATCGCCCCCGTAGTTCCGGCGGCCAGAGCGGGCGCCCCAGTCGAAAATAGCGGGAACGCGATGGCAATCAGGATCAGAATGAAAATGGGATCCATCAACATCAACCGGCGGCGTTCCAACATAGAACCAGTCCCCCTTAGATTGAAAAATTTACAGCTCATTTTGATCCCGTGCCGAACATAGCGTCCCTGCGGACCCCAACGTAAAACGACAAAATCCCAATGAAATGATACCACATTTTGCAAGAAAAACCAATATCGAAGACTTGACCCATACGCTCAGCTGATGCCGTGAAGCAGGGGGAGATATGGGCGCATAAGTGAATAAACCGGCTTATGGCAATATTTTGAACCCCATCCCCACCCACGTAAAACGCTTGTCATCTGTGAGGACTTGTTCTATCTGCCGTTCCTGCATCACAATCATGGTGGTAAAATCAGTAAACGAGATCTGGGGCTTGTCCTTGAACCGCAGGCGTAATTCCCAGGCTTTCGCAAACTGCTCCGGAGAAATCCTCTCAATGACGAGGAAGCCTTGAGCCGCAGCGGATAATATTCTCTCAACGAAGCGGAACGCCTCGTCCGGAATCTCGCGCCGGAAAAGGAGTGTGATCAATTCGTCAATAACGTAATCGCTGGTATAGACTAAAGCGCCCGCCGTCCGGAGAGACTTGTAAAGACTGCTCACCAATTGGTGATGTGGATCCTTTCGATGCCCTAAAACAATCCAACCCCAGGTGTCTATAAATATGGATTTGGGAGTCATGTGGTATCCCCTTCATAAATCTCTTCCTCAATCTTCTCAGCTGTAACAGATTCCCCAGAGAGACATCCTATGACTTCCAACAAGGGGTCCTCTTGATGTGGTATGCTTCCTTTTTTCCCGGCGGGTTTCGCCACGCAAGTCTGCTTCGTCCCATATAGAGGCCTTGCCTCTTCAATAAAGCCTTGGAGATCATGAGCCTTTATCCGAGAAACCCCCTCTGCCAGCTTGTAAATAGGTAGCCGTCCCTGTTTGGCCCACCTGTAGATAGTAGGCCGCGCCACGCCCAAATAATCTGCCGCTTCCTGTATAGTAAGCCATTCGCGCTCCATGAATATTCCTCTCCTCGCCGTAGGGAAAATGACCCCCTTCTTAGATTTCTTGTCATATCTGTACATAGTGTAACATAGTGTCATGCTTATTGTCAAGACTCAAATCAGAAAGCTACGTGGCCCCATCAAGGTTTCTTCGCAGCACTGTCTGATACTATAGCCTGACTGATCAAACCATATGAAGCTCCACCTGGAATGGACCCATGGTTGCCTGCCCAGAGCCTTGGCAGCCTTCTCTAAACCCTATCTATCGATGCAAGTCGCCCGGCACATCGTCATCAGCCAATTCGTTGTAAATCTCCCATTATTCCCACGTCTACCATGGGCGGTTGCTCAGGAAGGTGAGTTCAACCGGTACCCTACACCCGGCTCTGTAACTATATACTTTGGTCGCGCTGGATCGGGCTCGATCTTGCGGCGCAGTTGGCCGATGTATACGCGAAGGTAGTGGGTCTCCATTTCGTATTCTGGACCCCACACGAGGCGAAGGAGTTGCCTGTGGGTGATGACGCGCCCGGCATAACTGGCAAGCGTCTTGAGGATATCATATTCGATGGGGGTAAGCTTCACTTCCTGACCTTTCATCGTCACCAAACGCTTAGAAAGATCAATAGTCAAATCTCCAACCGATATTATGGGCTCATCCTCGGGTTTTGCCACATGACGCATTGCCACTCGGATTCGCGCTAGAAGCTCCCCCATGCCGAAAGGCTTAGTGATGTAATCATCTGCGCCAGCATCGAGGGCGTTGATTTTATCCTCTTCACGCCCGCGTACGGAAAGGATCAAAATAGGGATCTGTGACCATTCTCGCACCCGTTTGATAACCTCAAGACCTTCCATGTCAGGAAGGCCGAGGTCCAAAACCACCAGGTCCGGATGAGCCGTAGCCGCTCGCGCTATTGCATCCTGCCCACAATTTGCTTCTTCGACTTGGTAGCCATGGGCGGTCAAGGCCACGTTCAAGAGCCGACGGATCTGGGCCTCATCGTCTACCACGAGAATTTTTGCACCTTTACCTTTAGATTCCATGTTCGCTGACCTTCTTATCTCATTCCCTTGATTTCTCCCAGGATCGCCCCCGGAGTCTCACCTTCGACCTGAGTCGGTTTCATCGGACCGACTGCGTGGTCTTATTCTCCACCTGCACCGGTTCCGGTGTCTTATCTCCAAGCGGCAGAGTAAATGTGACCTTTGTGCCGCCTCCTTCTCGATTCTCGGCCCATATCCTACCACCATGAGCATGCACGATCCCCTTGCAGATAGAGAGTCCGAGCCCTGTGCCGCCCCCGTGCCCCGGACGCTTCACCCGGTAGAATTTGTCGAATATCCTCTCCAAATCCTCCTTCGGAATCCCGACCCCGCGGTCCAAAATAGCCATTTCTATAGCCTTGTCTTCTTTTCTGACCACAATATCTATGTCTGAACCGGGCGGCGAATACCTCACGGCATTATCCAAAAGATTCACCAGCGCCTGCTCTATGAGAACAAAGTCTATATAGATTAGCGGAAGATCATGTGGAATATCGAGATTGACAGAGCGACCCTCTAAACGATTCCCCAGGCGAGCCAGCGCTGCCCCAATGACGTCTTCCACATCGCACCAGTCACGAGCAAGATGGAGCACACCTGTTTCGAGCCTGGCCATATCCAGCAAGTTTCCTACCAGGCGATTCATATGTTCTGCCTCATCCCGGATGGTTTCAAGGAAGCTCCGGCGGACTTCCTTTGCGTATAGATCACCATCCTCCAGGAGGCTGGTTACAGCGCCGATGATTGAGGCAAGCGGCGTCCTGAGATCATGAGACACAGAATCAAGGAGCGCCATGCGAAGCTGTTCTGTTGCGGTGAGGATTTCGGCCTTTTTCGCTTCTTCTGTCAACCTTATACGCTCTATAGCAACAGCTGCAAGCCCTGCGAAGGCCTCCAGCATGCGCCGCTCATCCGGTGACAAATACCTCCTGTCATCATTACGCCGTAGTCCGAGAACCCCCACGACTCCCCGGGCGGTATGGAGGGGGACATAGATGGCCGAAGCCTCGGCCAGCGTCTCAGTACCACGTCCCGCAATCTCACCATGATGAAAAACCCATGTGGCAGTAGCTCGTTCTTTTTCATCGAACTTGTGGGGCTCAGGCTCTGTCTTGGCTTCAGTCGCCTGAGATGGAGGTTGAGGGCAAGATACAAGTGAGCGAATGGCAAGTTCGCCATTATCATCTGGAAGTATGACCATGGCATCACCAGTAAAGATGTCGCAAGCTTCCTTTGCAACAAGATTCACAAGCTGGTCTGCGTCAGACGTCGCTGCAATTTCGCGGCTCAGGCGGTATAGGGCAGCTGTCTTGGCCTCACGAAGCCGGGCAGCCCGGGCTTCGTAGTGAAGCCGGGATGCAAAAGAGCTTATGATAATAGCAACAATGAGGAATATCAATAATGTAAAGACATGGCGCACGTTCGCCACCGTAAACGTGAAAATCGGTTGAGTGAAAAAGAAATCGAGGGCAAGGAGGCCAAGCACCGCGGCAAAAATGGCCGATCCAAGCCCAAGGCGAGAAGCGGCTACAAGAACGGGCAAGAGGTAGATCAAATTAAGATCCACGGTAGTCAGGGCTGGCCGGAATAACAGCGTAAATGCCGTGACAACCGCCACTGCGAGAAATGCCTGCACATATAACAGTAGAGGAAGTCCAGGCCACGCTGTTCGAGGGACTCGCCGCCATCTAGTATCATCCTTTTCCGGCTCCCCTGGTATCACGTGTATGCTGATTCCCCGGCTCAGCCTCATTATCCTGTCCACGAGCGAACCTCGCACCAGGTCCACCAGCATGGGCTTGAGGGGTTTTCCAATTATCATCTGCGTGACATTTCTGGAGCGGGCAAATTGGGCCAACACCTGCGCCACATCGTTGCCTGTGAGGGTAACGACCTCCGCGCCAAGCTGCTCCGCTAACCGCAGATTACGAGCAAGGCGATCGCGTTCACGCTCACTCAAATCTCCACGGCCAGTCTGCTCCACATGCACGGCGATCCAATCTGCCCGCAGCCGGACAGCCATCCGGTACGCCACACGGATCAGATTGGCTGAAAATGGGCTGGGGCTAACGCATACCAGCACCCTTTCGTCTACCGGCCAAGGCCCCTTGATTTCGTGAGCCTTCATGTATCGCTCCAATTGCCGGTCTACCCGTTCAGCCGTATGCCGGAGCGCCAGTTCCCGCAGCGCATTGATATTCCCCGGGCGGAAAAAGTGTCTGAGCGCCCGTTCCGCCTGCTCAGGCACATATACCTTGCCTTCTTTGAGCCTCTGGATCAGATCCTCAGGAGAAAGGTCGATGAGCCTGATTTCGTCGGCTCGTTCGAGGACACCGTCCGGGATTGTCTCCTTCACAGTGATGCCGGTGATCTGCGCGATTACATCGTTGAGGCTCTCGAGATGCTGGATGTTCAGAGTGGTGAATACATCTATACCTGCATCCAGGAGTTCCTCCACATCCTGGTAACGCTTTGCATGCCGGGAACCAGGGGCATTGGTGTGCGCCAGTTCATCCACCAACGCCAGCTGGGGGCGGCGACGCAGAATGGCATCGAGGTCCATCTCCTGGATGACCTTCCCTTTATAAGAAACCTCCCTGGGCGGAATGATCTCAAGCCCCTTGAGCAGGGCCTCCGTCTCCTGCCGCTTGTGCGTTTCGACCCAACCGACCACCACGTCTACCCCGTCAGCTTCGAGCCGCTCATGGGCAGCTTCCAGCATGGCATAGGTTTTCCCCACCCCTGCGGCTGGGCCCAGGAAAACGACCAGTTTTCCCCTGTTTTCGTCTTTTATTCGTTCCAGCAACTGATCTGGATCTGGACGTTTCTCCTCTTCTGTGGGCATTTCCTCAATCTCCCTCAAATCAAGGCCTTTCCCGATAAGCTATCCGGGCGCTTGGACGTGCCACGAAGGCCTACCCCATCTTCAAGGTAATTCACTATTTTAGTAGAGTCTGTCACGTCAACAGATGCCTTCAAGAACCCCCTTTATTTGATTTCGTCGAGAGCCAGATTCAACTTCAGGACATTCACCCTCGGTTCGCCTAGAATCCCAAACTGTCTTCCTTCTATATGCTTCTTGATAAGGGCCCTTACCTCCTCCTCGGACAATCCGCGCGCCTGTGCCACCCGTGGCGCCTGAATATAAGCCGCGTCTACGCTGATATGGGGATCCAGGCCGCTCGCTGATGAGGTGACCAGATCACTCGGCACAGGCGTATCTTTTGAGAGGCCATTTTCGCGCCGTACCTTCACGGCAAGGCTGGCAACCTTTTCGATCAGCGCCCTGTTGGTCGGCCCGAGATTTGAACCCGAAGATGCCGCGGCATCGTAGCCTTCACTGCCTGCAGAGGATGGACGGCCATGGAAATATTTGGAGCCCATAAACCGTTGCCCGATGAGCGCCGAACCGACAATCCGGCCATTTCTCGTAATCAGACTGCCATTGGCCTGCCCGGGAAAAATCAGCGCACTGACTCCGGTAACGACCAAGGGATATATGATGCCTGTCAAAAAAGTCATCATCAGTATCATGAGCCCCGCACGCGCGACATATCTCATCATGTGTATTTCACTTCCCGATGATATTGTAACAATTTATCAGATTCTCCTTCATCTGCTCATCCCCCATAGACTAATCCCCGATAGCTCTATAGAACGGTCACCTATACTAGCCCCAGAGCCACAATGACCAGGTCGATGATCTTGATACCAACAAACGGCGCAACTAATCCGCCCAAGCCATAGATCAGCATGTTGCGCCTCAATATCGCGGAGGCGCCGAGCGCCCGGTATCCAATACCCCTCAGAGCGAGTGGGATGAGCGCAATTATGATAAGGGCGTTGAATATGATAGCGGAAAGGATAGCGCTTTGTGGCGTAGCCAGGCGCATGATGTTTAGCTTCTCCAGGACTGGGTAAGTATCCGCAAAAAGGGCAGGTATTATGGCAAAGTACTTGGCCACATCGTTCGCTATGCTGAAAGTTGTAAGCGATCCGCGGGTCATCAGAAGTTGCTTGCCAATCTCCACTATCTCAATGAGCTTCGTAGGATTGCTATCTAGATCTACCATATTCCCTGCTTCCTTAGCTGCCTGAGTGCCGGTATTCATCGCCACGCCTACATCTGCCTGAGCCAGTGCGGGCGCGTCGTTCGTGCCGTCTCCTGTCATAGCTACCATGTGTCCATTTGCCTGATATTCGCGTATAAGCTTGAGTTTCCCCTCCGGCGTGGCTTCCGCTAAGAAATCATCGACTCCCGCTTCCGCGGCGATTGCAGCAGCGGTGATGGGATTATCGCCTGTTATCATGACGGTCTTGATCCCCATGCGCCGCAAGGCGGAAAAGCGCTCCCTGATGCCACCCTTCACGATATCTTTTAGGTGGATCACACCCAGGGCCTTCGCCCCATCAGCCACTATCAGCGGGGTGCCGCCACTTCGCGCCACTTTCTCGGCAGCTGAACGCACCTCATAAGGCAACCTGCCGCCGCGGGAACTTATAAAAGCCTCTATAGCATCAAGGGCGCCTTTACGAATCTCCCGGTTTCCTATATTCACCCCACTCATACGGGTCTTTGCCGTAAACGGGACAAATCTCGCACCAGCCCCTGCGAGATCTCGCCCGCGAAGACCGTAATCCCTCTTTGCCAGCACAACGATGCTGCGCCCCTCAGGGGTTTCGTCCGAAAGAGAAGCCAGTTGTGCCGCGTCTGCAAGGTCGCTTGCCTTCACGCCAGGTGCCGGGATAAATTCTGTAGCCATGCGGTTACCCAGGGTGATGGTACCTGTTTTGTCGAGGAGCAGGACATCCACATCGCCAGCTGCCTCAACGGCGCGTCCGGACATGGCCAGCACATTGTGCGCTACCAGGCGGTCCATTCCTGCAATACCGATGGCGCTTAAGAGCCCTCCTATCGTAGTTGGTATCAGGCATACAAGAAGCGCGATCAGGACCGGTATTGAAACATATACGCCGGAGTAAATCGCAAATGGCTCAAGAGTCACAACCGCAAGTAGAAAGATTATTGTAAGTCCTACCAGGAGAATGGTAAGAGCGATCTCATTGGGTGTCTTCTGGCGTTTTGCGCCTTCGACAAGGCTAATCATATGATCCAAGAAAGTCTCGCCGGGGTTAGACGTTATCCTCACCTTTATCCAGTCAGAAAGCACCCGCGTACCTCCTGTGACTGCGCTGCGGTCTCCGCCAGATTCGCGAATGACTGGCGCGGATTCACCAGTTATCGCACTTTCGTCCACAGAAGCAATCCCCTCGATAACTTCGCCATCGCCTGGGATAATGTCCCCTGCTTCCACCAAGACAATGTCCCCTTTTCTCAGCGATGATGCAGGGACGGTCTCTTTGACGCCATTTCCTGCCCCTGTGATCTTCTTGGCCATAGTATCCGTTCGAGTCTTGCGAAGAGACTCGGCCTGCGCCTTTCCACGACCTTCCGCAAGGGCCTCGGCGAAATTGGCGAACAACACGGTAAACCAGAGCCAGGCCGCGATTTGTATATCAAAAGATATGGGAGCAGTCTGGACGGTCATAGCATCCCGGATAGCCAGGATCGTGGTGAGCAGAGCCCCTATCTCCACAACAAACATCACTGGGTTGCGGATCTCAACACGCGGATCCAGTTTCCTAAATGAATCCACGATGGCCTGGATCAGAATGGCCCGAGTAATACCGGCCACCTTTCGTGTCTTAGCTTTTGATGCTATATCCCCAATCATGTCATGATCCTCCAATTAGTGTCGATTCCTTATCTTAGAATAAGCCGCCCCGGCCGGCCACGGCCACAGAAGTCGCTCCGGCACCCTTAAGACTGATGTCGATTCCATATCTCGGAGATCTCAGAATAGCCTGCCAGACAACATCAGGAGATGCTCCACTATCGGCCCCAGTGCAAGGGCTGGGAAGAATGTAAGCGCGCCCACGATCATCACCACTCCGGCCAGCAGCACCACGAAGAGGATGCCGGTTGTGGGAAAGGTCCCCGGCCCCGGCGGGACGGCCCTTTTCTCTGCCAGACTTCCGGCAATGGCCAGAACCGGCAGGATCACCCCAAAGCGCCCTATCAGCATAGCAAGGCCAATGAATATGTTATAAAATGGCGTATTGGCATTGAGCCCGGCAAGGGCGCTCCCATTATTACCTGCCCCTGATGAGAATGCGTAGAGCATCTCGCTGAGGCCATGAGGCCCGGGATTCAATATGGAAGATGTCCCGGCGCGAGTCCCGGCCGCCAGCGCGCTCCCTATGAGAATCGTCGCTGCCGGGATAAGCACCGCCAGGACGGCCATCTTCATCTCGCGTGATTCTATCTTTTTGCCGAGATATTCAGGCGTGCGGCCGACCATAAGACCCACAATGAAGACTGTTAGGAGCGCAAACATCAGCATCCCGTAGAGTCCGGATCCTACTCCGCCAAAGACCACTTCTCCCAGCATCATCTGCAGGAGCGGGATGAGCCCGCCCAATGGGGTGAGGCTATCATGCATGGTATTGACGGCGCCACATGATGCGGCCGTCGTCACAGTGGCAAACAGTGCTGAATTTGCTATGCCAAAGCGTGTCTCCTTACCTTCCATAGCTGACGGCCCGGTTATTCCAAGCGCCCGGATGGCCGGATTACCCATAGACTCCGCCCAGTAGACCACACCCAGGCCTGTGACAAAAATTAGAAGCATAGCCCCCAGGACGACCCACCCTTGGCGCGTATCGCCTGCCATCTTGCCGAAAGTGTAAGTCAAGGCCGCTGGGATAGCAAAGATGGCCAGCATCTCCAAAAAGTTAGAAAGTGGTGTCGGATTTTCAAATGGATGGCTTGAATTAGCATTGAAAAAGCCGCCTCCGTTCGTCCCCAGCACCTTGATTGCCTCCTGGGAGGCCACGGGCCCCATCGCAATTGTCTGGCTCCCACCTTCGACAGTCTGCATAGTAATATAGGGATGAAGGTTCTGAATAGCCCCCTGGGAAACCAGGACAAGCGCGAGGACAAATGAAATAGGAATAAGTACCCAAAGCACCGAACGCGTAAGGTCTACCCAAAAGTTGCCAATAGATTTTGCTGTGCGCCCCACGATGCCACGTATCAGGGCGATGGCCACGGCGATCCCGGTAGCAGCAGAGACGAAATTTTGCACTGTCAGCCCCGCCATCTGAGTAAGATAACTCATAGTCTTTTCGCCGCTGTATGCCTGCCAGTTGGTGTTAGTCATGAAGCTCGCGGCCGTGTTAAATGCGAGATCAGGCGCCACAGGCCCGAAGCGCTGCGGGTTAAGGGGCAAATGCCCTTGGAGCCTTTGCAACAGGTAGAGAACGAGCATCCCTGCGAAATTGAAGAACAGGACCGCAAGAGCGTAGCCCTTCCAATTCATTTCCTCCTTCTCATCAACCCCCGTGGCGCGATAGATAAGCTTTTCCACCGGGCGCATGATTCTATCCAAAGATGTGCGCCTTCCGGCAAAAACCCGCTCTATATATGATCCAAGCGGCGCTGTAATGCCGATGAGCACCGCGAGGAAGAGAATCATTTGAAGGATGTCCCAGGCCACAGACATAGCTACAACTCCTCCGCTCGCAATAATGCATAGACGAGATATATGAGCAGGAAAAATGCAATTAAGCCTCCGATTATGAGCTCAAGGTCCATTTCCGCGTCCTCTCCTTGACACCATTTGAGTAATCCTAGCTTCCCGGGTGGGGATGCAGAGCTCTTGCTAATACCCGGCCATTTAGCCCTGTGTAACGCCGGAAAGCCAGATGTCATCCCGGCAAGCGGATTTTGCTGCCATAGAGAGTATTCCCATCCATGACAGGCGCCGATACTGCCTTGAAGACACCAAAAGAACGATATCACGTTTTAAGGTCAAAAGGGTATCAAAAGAGCTTGCGGGGTAATCAAGAATCTGTAAAGAATTATACGGGATATAGGCATCCTGACCTACCCTATCCCGAAGCGAGCCGCGTTGGCTATGGTCGCATTGAGGAGGTATGCAATGATCAGATAAATCCGAGGTGTTTCTCGATCGCGCGGAATATCCAAAACACACAAAGTATCCGAACATCAATGAATACCATCTATTGTCGCCATAAGGAGGTGGGCCATTTTCAAAGTGGTAGAATTCCCTGTGCCAGGGGCTATTAATGTTGGCCTGCTGGGATCGGAACCCCCCGACTTCATAGCACATAGAAGCGGGGGGCGCAACAACATGCTATCAGATCACTAATCGAGCCCCATAGCCTTAAGATTCCTCAGGCTGATTCCCAGGCTTTCAAAAGGATCGCGCTCGCATATGTCTTGCTCAACAATATACCACAGGACTCCGGCTTCTTTGCAGGCCTCCAGGATCGCAGGCCAGTTGAGATTGCCTTCTCCAACCTCAGCCATGATCTGCTTGTTGTTTCGCATGGTCATATCCTTGAAATGAACAACTGGCATGCGACCTTTCACCTTCTTGATCCAGGCGGAAGGATCTCCACCTCCATACTGGATCCAATAAGTGTCAATCTCCGCCTTGAAGACCGCAGGGTCGCTTTCCCCGTAGAGAATCTCGAGCCCGGTGCGGCCATTGAATTTCTCCAGTTCAAATGCATGGTTGTGGTATACGAACTCGAGGCCAGCCTCAGCCAGTTTCCTTGCCACAGCTGATGCGTCCCGGGCGAATCGCGAGAATCCCTCAGCATTGCGGTATTCCGCTGGCATGCTCCCGACACCTACATACTTGCAGCCCCAGAGATGATGCTCATCAATGACCGCTTGAGTTTCATCGCGCATCCGCTCGAAGGATATATGCGTAGCACAGATAGTGAGCCCCTCGCCGTCTACAATATCTTTCAATTCCTTTGGATCAATGGGGCCAAGGGCTGAAAGCTGAACAGCTTCATAGCCCAATGCACGTATCTTCTTCATCGTATCCGCTATATCCCTGGGGGTCTTGGTGAAATCTCTCACCGTATACAATTGGGCCGCTATCACCGATTTTGACATCTTCCCGCCTGGCTAATAATGGATCGCGCAAGCCAGCCTCCCCATAACCAGGCCTTTCACTCCTTTCATAATTTAGATTATTTACCTGAATGGCGTGGCCCGGTAGCTTCCGCCCTGGGTGAGGCTTATCAGCTCCGGGATCGCTCATATCAAGCCCCCACATTTCTGCATGATACATGAAGGGATAGCCCCCGGAATCAGGCCAGATCTATGAAATATCTTTGTCTTCGCCGGAATATCGCCAATTTGCTGCATCCGCATTCTCTAGCATATTGAGCCGCCTCATCGATCCGAAACCCTACTTCCTCAGGCCTATGGGCGTCAGATGCCAGGGTTATTGGAATATCCAGTTCGGCGCACCTCCTTAAAAATCTCTCACCTGGATATATTTCTCCAATTGGCCTCCTCAACCCTGCTGAGCTAACCTCAACGGCAACGTCTGATTCCGCTAGTTGCTGAATGCATAACGAAATCGTCTTCTCAACATTGGAAGGATCCCCAACCGGCCTAATGCCAAAGAGTTTCACCAGGTCGGGATGTGCCATGACGTCGAAAAGATGGCTCTTCGCCGCTCGAGCAAGGATTTCAAAATATCGAATGTATATTTCTTCCGGATCCTGGCCCTGCCAGTCTTCGGGACGAAAATCAATGGGCCATTCCCCAAGAAAGTGAACCGAGCCAATGATATAATCAAAGGGAAACTGGGATAGAATCTTTCTCGTCTCTTCCTCTGCGCCTGGAACATAATCGACCTCAAGGGCCAATTTTACCGGCAGACCTTCGGCTTTAGCGTCATCTATCAGCTTCACGTAATCATTCATTGAGCTTTTAACCTCACCCAGGAACGCTCTGCGAACATGAGGGAATGGGCTCCTCGCAAGGCCAAGCCGATCCATCACAGGGGCGAACTCAATGAATCGAGTGCAATGTTCGCTTATCCCCACCTCAGCGATCCCTTTTTGACGGGCGGCCTCAATGAATTTGCCCAGCCATTCGCGTGTCAAAGGTCCTCTTTCCAGATGTATATGATAATCTATCATCGAATTTCGCAGCGTCGAAGACCCCGGCCCTCGGGCGGAAGCCCCCTGGCCCTTAGACGGAAGGATGTGACGCCACTCTCTCCTTTTATCATTGAAATCCAACAAATATATTCTGCTCAGCCCCTGCCTTTACCTTCATATAAATCATATAAATGACGGCACTGCAAATATCCTTGCCGGTGGTCCAGCATTCCAGCGTTCCGGCGCCCTTACTTGTCTAATGCTTCCGGATTCTGCTATAATAACGGTTAAATAGGCTTGAGGCGGGTTCCACCCGTGATCCCACAGATTGTGTGGTTATGCGGCTTCGGCCGGACGCTACGTTCCCCTGGCTGAATCAGGAAAATAATGCCGGGGCCATACTATATATGGGTGGAAAAGGCAGGTAGTCAAGAGGGGCAGGAGGAAAGCCTTCATAATCTTATGGTGAAAAGAAAGAGACTCCTTGAGAAGCTGCGAAAGGCAGAAAGGAAATCGCAAGGGTCACAAACACAGGAGATGATCCCCCCGGATAGAAGGGACGAGCGAATCGATTTGGAGCAGATTTCTCACCATATCCGGGCGGGCCAGGAACTATTCTGCGCGGGTCGATATAAGCAGGCGATCGCTGAATGGCGGCGGGTCATGGAAGTGGCCGATGAGGATACAAAGGCCGAGATTCGCCTTGCACTTGCTGAGGCCTGTTTCCGTCTCGGTTTACAGGAACACTCCCTTGGCAACACAGACGCTGCCCTAACATACCTACACCAGGCGGCTGCAGCCGTTCCCGAGAAGGCCGTCTATCATTATCACCTGGGGCTCGCCTTCCACAGAATGGCTAACATGAAACGCGCTGAAGAGTGTTTCGAGCGGGCGCTCGCTCTCGAACCCGACAACGTGAGATTTCTCTTTCAAAAAGGACTGATATACGCCAGGGAAGATGCACGTCGCCTCCGTCAATGGATGAAAGGCCCCGAGGGTGGCATACTGTCTTGCGCTCAAAGATACTTGCTTGAAGTAGCAACTGGGCTACGCAAGACACAGGAGATCTCCGGCGCCTCTCCGGAGTCGGCGCGCGGGTTGCCCCGGGAGGTAGCGCGCCTTGCCGCTCCTCCGCCAGTGGTTACGGCTCCTCCATCGAATGTTACGGCCGCCTCATCCACGGTTACGGCCCCCTCCTCGACGGTTACTCTCGCCCCGATGGAAGAGGGAGACGGCGCAGGGGGAGACAAAGTCGCCGCGAACTACCCATACGAAGCGGCGATCTGCCTTCTAAAAGGTCTGAAGGCCTATGGAGAGGGTGATCTAGATGGTGCCCTCTTTTCCTTTTTACAGGCCGGAAAGATTGACCCCTTTAATCCTTATGCGCACTTTTACGCTGGATTTGTTCATCTAAACCAGGGTGACTTTACGGCAGCAGAGGCTGAGTGCGAGAAAGCAAAGAGACTCAACCTTCGGCATCCGGACATGGGGCAGGGACTTGCGGCGGCGTTCCAGGGGAAATTAGCGAAGTTGGCAGAAGAGGGGAATGTTGACGCTCTCATCGATCTCCTTGAAAAAGAACCGGGAGTCAATACCTTTCCGGAAAGCCCAGACAGAAAGCGAGGACTCGCCCTAGCATATTTCGTACGCGGCAATCGCAATGCCAGGTCCAAGGAGTGGGAACGGGCCATCCGTGACTGGGAACGCGCGGCGAAGCTCACCCCCGACGAGCCCGATGTTTTTCATAATCTCGCCCTGGCGCATGAGGAGATCGAAGATACTGAAGATGCCATTCGTTATTGGCGCAGGACCATTGATTTATGGACGAGCTTGCTTCAAGGAGAGTCTGGGAAAGTAGCCAGCCGAAGCGAGGAGATCAGGGAATGCCTTTCAGTGGCATACAGGCACCTGGCAAACCTGCTTTCCGATGAAGGCAGGGTAGAGGAATCCCTGATGGGGCTCGAACTGGCGGTGAAATACAACCCCCACGACCCGAATTTGCGGTTAGAATTGGCTGGCGCGCTTTTTGCGGCGGATTCGCAATACAAAGCGATGTCAGAGTTGGAGGCGCTTTTGAGGCAAGATGCCACGAATGTCAAGGCCCTCCTCTTGCTCGGGAGAATCTATGAAGAGCTTGAGCGAAGGGAAGAGGCGGTGAAGACATGGATGCGCGCTCTCGACATAGAGCCTGAAAATCCCGCCATTCGCCGCCTTCTTGTGTCAAAATCCCTCGTCCAGGCTGCAGAGTGTATAGATAACGGTGATTTTCCCAAGGCAGAGGAATGGCTGAAGTCGGCTATCAGTCTCGGGCCTGAGTATGTCCATGAACTGGTAGCAGTAGGAATTACCTTTTATCGCCTGGGCGAAAAAGCTGAGAGTAGACGATGGTTCGCTCGAGCTGTGAAATCGGCAGGAGATAATCCCCATGAATTCCTCGCCATTGCCGAAGCCTATCTCATGATTGGCCGGATGTCTCTGACGGAACGTTATATCCGTCAGGCTCTGGATGTGGCTCCCTATAATCCGGAGGTCCTGCTGGATGCGGGAAAGATGTATCTGAAGATGAGGATGGAAGCTAAAGCCACAGGATTGTTCAACGAGGCTCTCGCAAAGGCAGGCCACGAACTATGGGTTCATAGGGAAATTTTCGAAATATGCTGTGAACATCGTGCTTGTGACCTGGCCATTGAGTACCTGAAAAAGACAATTGAGGCCTTCCCTGATATGCCCGGCCCTCGACTATCTTGCCTTTCCTGCCTTGTGGAACAGGATAGATTTTCTGAAGCAGCAGATGTAGTCGCTGAGGGGCGAGAGGTGGTAGAGAAATCAAATAATAAGGAAGATATAAGGCGATGGCGAAGCCTGGCGAGAGAGGTTGAGCGAGAGATCGAAGGAAGTGTGTACCAGTGAGGTCGGAATCGAAATTAAAAGAAGGTCTTATGGAAAATCCATATGAAGTGCTTGGGATAGAGGGGGACGCCTCAATAGAGGAGATTAAACGGGCTTATCTCAAGCTTATACGGAAATTTGCCCCAGAGCGCCACCCGGATGAATTCAAGCGAATCCGCGCAGCCTATGAACAACTGAAGGATCAACGAGCCCGCGCTGAGGTAGATGTATTCCGTCTAAACCTGGATGAGAAGGCTCTTATCAGATTTTTCGACTATTCTAGAACGGTCCCCAAGCTGGACCCACTTGAGGAAGCAGGGCACGTGATTGCCTGGGTTAGCGACCTCGACCGAATCGACTTTGAACGGGATTTCACCCGAATGCCATGGGAAAAGCGCGCCGATTGAGGGCTTCCCGCGCCAGGTTTGGTGCCAAGTTTCGCGCCAGGTTTCATAAAGAATGGCAGAGGGGGTCGACTAATTGAAGAGACGCTTCGCAGGCTTCTTACCCATGATATGGAGGAATTTCCGAAACCGGTTCAGGCAGTCGCGCGAAGGCGATCAATGTCTTTCTGGCGAATTACAGGCAATACACGCTGACCTCGAAGGTCTTCGTGACCAGATCAGAGAATTCCACATCGGGCTGGAAGAGAACGTGAGTCGCCAGGAGGCCGAAGTGGCTCGCCTGGCGAAGTCGCATTTTGAGCTTGCGGCGCTCATCGAAGACCAAAACGAGACTATACAAGAGGCCATTGATGAGATGAAGCGCCTGCGACTCCAGTATGAGGACCTGGAGTTGCGTTCACAAGAGATGGCGAAATCGCAGGCCGAAGATGCGGCCATGGGGGCGCTCTTGAAAGAGTTCCTCCCCATTCTCGACGGTCTCGAAGAGGCCATACGCCTCGCGGCAGCCGTGCCTCCTGCGGAGTCTCTGGAAGGCTTTAGGGATTCCTTTATCCAGGGGCTTGAGAGTCTATATTCCAAGGGCCAGCGAGCCCTTGAGGGACTAAGGATCAAACGTATCCGGGCTATTGGACAACCTTTCGACCCATATTACCACCATGCAATAGAGGTAGTGCCCGTGGGCGATCCCGGCCTTGAAAACGTGGTAATCCGTGAATTCGTTGCCGGGTACACTTACCTCGGGCGCGTTATAAGATACGCCGAGGTTGGCGTGGGGAAGTTTGAAGAAAGGAGATCCGTGACCAGTGGACAGGATTATCGGGATAGACCTTGGAACGACCAATACAGTGGTGGCCACCCTGGAGAAGGGGAGGCCGAGGGTGATTTCGGAGGGCAAGGATCGGCTGATTCCCTCAGTAGTGGGGATATCCCCGGAGGGGGAGCTCCTCATAGGGACTCCGGCGAAGAACCAATATATCCTTTACCCGGAGAATACCATAAAATCGGTGAAGAGGGTGATGGGCCAGGATATAAAGCTCCAGATGGCGGGCAAGGAGTATTCTCCCCAGGAGATCTCGGCGATGATCCTGAGGAAGGCAAAGGAAGTCGCTGAGAAAGATGTGGGCGCTCCAATCAACCGGGCAGTGATTACCGTTCCCGCTTACTTTTCCGATGCTCAGCGGCAGGCGACGAAAGATGCGGGCGAGATCGCCGGCCTGGAGGTGATCCGCATCATCAATGAACCAACGGCCGCATCCCTCACCTACGGCCTGGGAAGGAGCGGATCTGAAAAGGTCCTCGTCTATGATTTGGGCGGAGGGACCTTCGACGTCTCCATAGTCGAGGTGAATGAGGGGGTTATCGAAGTCATAGCCACAGCGGGCAATAACCACCTGGGTGGAGATGATTTCGACGCGAGAATCGTAGACTTCGTGGCTAAGAAGTTTCAGCAGGAAAATGGCGTAGACCTGCGGGAGGACCGGCGCGCCCTGGCGAGGCTAACCCGGGCAGCCGAAGAGGCGAAGATCGCCCTCTCAGATCGACCCTTCGCCCGGATTTCAGAGCCTTTCATCATAGAGAAAAATGGCAGGACGTATAATCTGGAGGAGGAACTTTCCAGGCACGAATTTGAAGATCTCATAGAGGATCTTTTGAAGTCCACCATAGATCTGGTCGACCGTGCCTTAAGCGATGCCAATCTCAAGGCGGCCGACATCGACAGGGTCCTCCTCGTAGGCGGTTCCACGCGCATTCCCGCTGTAGTGGAGCTCCTCCGCTCTCACCTTGGCCAGGTGCCCCATGGGGAAGTTAACCCCGACGAATGTGTGGCGCTCGGGGCCGCGATAGAGGCGGGACTTGTAGCTGGCAAAGATGTGGATATGGTGCTGGTGGACGTGGCCCCGTATTCGCTTGGAGTCAGGGTATTCGGCGAGCAATTTGGCCTGGTGCATCCTGACGTAATGAGCGTAGTGATTCCACGGAATACCGCGATCCCAACCTCAAAATCGGAGGTTTACAGCACCATTGTGGATAACCAGGATACTGTCAGGATCCAGGTTTACCAGGGAGAGAGTTCCATCGCCTCGAAAAACCTTCTACTGGGCGAGTTCACACTGAGCGGGATACCTCCTATGCCCGCAGGGAAGCCGCAAATAGTGGTCAACTTCGACTATGATATTAATGGGATCGTTAAGGTCTCTGCCACCGAGAGGTCTACAGGAAAGGAACGGATGATCACCATAACTAACCCGAAGGAACGAATGACCGACTTCGAGAAAGAGCGGGCGAGGGAGGCCCTCGAAAAATTGGGAGATAAAGCGGCTCATAAACGCCGCGCGGTATTGCGAAAGGCACGAAAGCTGGCCAAACGCCTCGATCGGGAGGATGCCGAGCCTATCCTGGGGCTCATCGCCGCTATCGAACGGGCGGAGAAAGAAGGCTCGGAGGTCGGTGTCGCTACGTTGACAGATGAGTTGGTGGAACTATTATATAAGATAGATAAAGAAGCCATAGGATGACCTGGCAAGGGGGAGCGATGAGAGATCGTGCTAATTATTGGAGAGCTTATAAATGCAAGCAGACCCGGGATAGAAGCTGCAATCAGAGAGCGGAACGCGGCCTTTATTCAAGACATAGCCAAAAGACAGATCCTGGCGGGGGCTGATCTAATCGACATAAACGCGGGCACCCTTGGAGAAGAAGAACCGCAGGCCCTGGCCTGGCTGGCGAACACTATTCAAGAGGTTGTGGATATCCCTCTTTGCATCGATAGCCCAAATCCTTTGGCCATAGAGGTCGCGCTGAAGGCCTGCCGCAAAAAGGCGATGATCAACTCCATAACCGCTGAAAAGGAACGGTATGAGAATATGATCCCCCTTATCAAGGCCTACGGCGCATCTGTCATAGCGCTTTGCATGGATGAAAGTGGTGTCCCTGATAATGCTGAGGATAGAGTCGCCATTGCCGAGCGCATGGTCTCTCTCCTTACCCGGGATGGTATCCCGAGAGATGACATCTACCTCGATATCATAATCCGCCCCATAAGTGTATCAACTGGCGATGGGATAGCAGCCCTTGAGACCGTAAGAGGAATCCGGCAAAGAGTTCCGGGAGCGCACACGATTTGCGGACTCAGCAATGTGTCATTTGGCCTCCCAAACCGGAGATTGTTGAATCGGACCTTCCTTTGCATTCTAATGGGAGCTGGTCTAGATAGCGTCATCCTCGATCCTCTTGATAGGGAGATAATGGCTGCAGCATCCGCGGCTGAGGCCTTGCTTGGCAGGGACGAATTCTGCATGAAATATATATCGGCCTGCAGAAATGCGAAAGTAGACCCCCATGCTACGGCGGCACCGTCAAAAGGATAAAAACCGTAGGGCGCATTTTCAGAATAAACGATGGCTCATCTTCCCGAAGGAGCTGGTAACCTTGACGGGGCAAACACTAAAAGCGATTCTCGACGAACGGCTTCTCATCGGCGATGGCGCAATGGGCACCTATATCTATTCAAAGGGAGTCTTGCCAGACTCGCCATTCGAATACGCCAACATCTCAAACCCAGATATCGTGATGCGCGCGCATATGGAATATATCCAATCAGGGGCAGATATCATCGAAACCAACACTTTCGCCGCAAACCGGCAAAATCTCGGAAAATACGGCTTACAGAACAAGGTTAGAGATATATGCATTGAAGGGGTCAGGCTGGCTCGCTCTGCCGCTGATTCATGCTCTGCGGCGTCTCGGATAATCGTGGCAGGTTCAGTAGGGCCAGTTAGAAATGATCCTGGCGCAGTCGATGCCCCCGATGACACCGGGGATGAAGATGCCCTTATAGTGATTGATGCTTTCAGGGAACAAATATCAGCTCTTCTTGAAGGTGGAGTAGATATCCTCATCTTCGAAACCTTTGAGAAATTGGACGAGCTTGTTCTTGCACTCGGCATCGCTAAGTCTCTCAGTGATGTCGCCACCATATGCCAGATGGTTTTTCATGAGACTGCGGCGCTCCGGGATGTCCAGCATATTGTCGATGAGCTCCGCGCCGCCGGGGCGGATGTGGTTGGCGCAAATTGCGGACATGGGCCCCTGGGGATAGTTAAGATCGCTGAAAAACTCGCAGCTACCGGCGGAAGATATCTTTCCGCTTTTCCGAATGCTTGTTTCCCTGAAATTGTGGGAGGACGACGCATCTACAGGTCAGCTCCCGAATATTTCGCAGAAAATGCATTACGCTTAGCCAGGCTCGGTGTAAACATAATCGGCGGGTGCTGTGGCACCACACCCGATTATATCCGACTTGTCCGAAAGAAACTTGAGGGAATCGCTCCGGCGAAAAGGGAACTAGACCCTGCGAAAAGAGAGTCCGATATTGTAAAAGGAGAACCCAATCTCGCGAAAGAGAAGTTCAATCCCGCGGAGAGAGAACTGAACCTCGCGAGGGAAGGGGCCAGGCCCGCGCAAGAAAAGTCCAACTTCGCGAAAAAAGAGCTCAATCTCGCAAAAGGGAAGATCAATGTCCCAGCGGCGGTGCGTTTGAGAATAAATGAGGATTTTCCCGAAACAGCCAGAAATCTCCCCGGTAAGCAGTCTGCCCCACCAACGAGCTTTCTCGATAAATTGGGAAAATCTGTTATAGTTACCGTAGAGCTTGACCCGCCCAAATCGCCCTCGGCTGATGAATTCATACGGGCGGCGGAGAGGCTCAGAGATGCTGGCGTTGATGCCATAAATGTCGCGGAGAATCCACTGGCTATTGTGAGAATGAGTAGCCTCGCGGCGGGATATCTGATCCAGAAAGAGACTGGCTTACCGGCAATAGTTCATCTCACGTGCCGTGACAGAAACCTCATCGGCCAGAAGTCTCATCTCCTGGGGGCGTCAGCGCTCGGGATAAATTCTATTCTTGCCGTCACCGGCGACCCTGTGCCGCGACAGAATGGAACCTCAAAAATCACCTCAGTCTACGACACAGGTTCCTATGGTCTCATAGAGCTTATCAAGACAATAGGATCAGATTTCAATATCGGCGTGGCCTTCAATGCAAATGCAAGAAATCTGGCCTCCGAGGTCACCCGTCTCAGGCGAAAAGTCGCGCTCGGGGCCAATTTCGCGCAGACCCAGCCGATATTCGACCGGAAAAGGTTATATGAGGTGCATGAAGCGACAAAAGAAATCGATATTCCCATATTCATTGGAATCCTTCCCCTGGTTTCATTGAGAAACGCTGAGTTTCTTCATAATGAGTTCCCTGGCATTTCCATTCCGCCATCTGTGATGGACAGGCTCCGGAGTGTGCCCAAGAAACGCGCCGTCGACGAAGGCCTCATGATTGCACACGATATCATCGAAGAGGCGATTCGCATATTCCCCGGGATCTATATCATCCCCCCATTTAACAGGGTAGATCTGGCAATCGAGTTAGCGGAACAGGCTAACGAGATGCACAGCGCTCTTCCTGTGAGGAGCCGCTAAGATGCGAAGGTTCCTTTGAGCAAATACTGGCCAAATTACCGCCACCATTCCATTCAGATGCGTGGTATATATCAGCATTCTCCTCAGATAGGTACTCCTCCCGGCGGCTTTGATCCGAGGCCATATAGCCCGAGGGCCTCGGATCACAGAGCGACCTGCAGCAAGGTCGCGTCCGACGGGACGGTATCACCATCCCCGGCTATGCTGCGTCTGCCGAGAGGAGTATCTATATCCCGGCCAAGTCACGTCCAATGGAAGGAGTATCCATTCCTACCGCCACTTCGGACAATGAGCTTCTTACAACTCTAACACTACGGTATCTCCAGAGCATCCCCCACCTCGATCCTATCAGCATCGCTAATTCCGTTCAGCTGGACGATAGCTTCTACTGTGACTCCATATTGCCTCGCTATCAACCACAATGTTTCCCCCGGGCGAACAACATGGACACGCCTCGCCACCGGCGGGACTAATTTCTCCGGCACAGTCTCTGGCTCAGGACGGGCCTTTATTACTGCGGGCACCCGTCTGGTTTCAGTGACCAGGACCCACGTCTTCAATACCACTCTAACATCAACTGTGCGTGGATCAATTGCCTCTGCGGTCACTTTCGTCACGTCAACATCCGCTATGGCCGCCATATTTTCCCTGGCGCCCGGCACCACCACTGAGGTAAAGAACTCCACCACACTCCGGGTCGCATATACTGGCTGGCCAGGAAGGGAGGCAACATAAAGCACGTTTATCTTGAGGTCTCCCTCCACGATCACAAGATTATCCTTCACTAGCACCCGGGTGACAAAGGGCCTGGCGGTAGCCTCGATGATCCTGGATATGCCCGGATTTCCAGCAGGGACAGTCACCACAGCCTTGAAGACCGAGCTTTCCTGCCGCTCGGCTACTATCTCTTCGGCCAGAAATTCCCTCGGAATGAGTATTTTCTCCGGCACTGGCTCGATGTGCGAGATAAATTCAATCTCCCGGCGCACTGTGACCGTGGCGCTGAGAGCTATAAGCACCCGGACTCTGATACGTCTTGGTTCAATAAGGTCTACAGATACATGTTCAACTTGCGAGGATACGAATGCGATCATATCAGGATCCACGCCATTCAATTCCACAAAGGCGGTAAATCCGAAATCACCCTCAACAGCATGAACTGGCTGGCTGGGCAATGTCCCCACATAAAGCACCGAGACGCTTACCATTCCCCTCACAATTACCTTCCCGGGAATCACCTTAGCCTCTGTGACCCTGCTCACCGCATCAGCATGTATCACGCTGCTCGCTGGTGGTTTCTCAGGCGGGATGATTATATCCCCCTCCACAATAGTCTGCCCCCGACCAGTAAGGAGCACCTCCTCCAGGGCAATCCTTCTTTTTGCAATACGGGGCGCTGGAATTATCTCCCGCGGCGTCTCAAGGGCCACCTCTATGATCTCCTCTCGAATGACTATCACATGAAACTCCAGAAGCACACTCGCCTCCACAGTCCTTGGATTCACAACTCTATAACTTCCGAACTGGGCCCTGACAGATACCTCCGCGACCATGCCTGGATGAGCGCCGTCGATGTTCACGAAATGAGTGAAAGGAACTGTAGCTTCAAAGAAATGGACTGGCTGAGTCGCAAGCGCGGCAACATAGAGAATATTGAATGTAACGCTTCCTTCGATGATCACCGTGCTGGGGATTATGGTGACCCGGCTGATGACAGGAGTCTCTTCCGCGCTCAAAACAGAAGCGATATCCGGTTTACCTACAGGAATCGTAAGAGTTTGAGTTACCACCAGGCTGGACCTTACATCCGCCACAATATACTGGACTTTCACCCGTCTCCTGCGGAAATCCGACACCGTTACTGAAGACACCTTATCTCCCCCCTGCTCTTCCAAAAAGCATAAAAGGCTTTCCCTGAAATCCGGCCTGAACGGCAGGACCTGCGCGATAACGGCAGTACCCGCGCGATATATGATATTCTAGCTACCCCAAAAATGAGCCGCTGCCGTTTTCATCACCATCACCAAATACAATCGTCAACCAGCAAGTTCCTTCGTTCTCTCCCTGGTTGCTTACATTTGGCATAATAAAGAAGGATGATGGCTACCCAACATTTCTACTCAACCTTTCTTCACTAATGTTGAGACAGCCATCATCCACATGAAACTTGGTATCGCAGTTCCAGAGCGGCCTTGGTATCATAGTTCCAGCGCGGCTGACGCTGGAATTAACAACTGCCGGGCCAGTCAGGGCCAACCCAGATTCCCCGCGCGGCGGCACGGCGGGAGACATGCTTTTGATACAAGTCTTCGATCTACCAGTCAAGCCACCCCTCTGGGGTAGATACGTCTATGACAACCTTCATTTGAACCATCTTTGTAACCTTTACAAAAAGGTCGAGAATCATGTCGATGAGGACCTCTCGGGTCCCGCCCTCCGGCAATTCGCCCGGCGGTACTGTCTGCACATTGACATAGGACACAGTTGGATGCACCTGAACTTCCATACCGGGCGCAGCTCCAGGAATGTCTACGTACTCCATGAAATCTACAGTTACTTCCATATGATGCACTGGCTGATCAGGCAAGGCAGCCACATAAATGACCTGGATCCCCACAGTGCCCCGGATGACGACTTTGTTGGGCAGAGCCTCCGCCGTATTTATAGTCACCCTGGTGTCAAACACTCCAAGGATCTTCTGGATATTCGGTTTTCCGGCCGGGACAGTGACCTGCCGCCGGATGTTGACCTGCCTTGTTGCCTCATTGACTACTTCGCTTACGCGGACAAGCCTGGTCTCCAGTTTGATCGGGACCCTGTCAGATCTCACATCAACGACTACCTTGAGCTGTTCGATCTGAGTGACCTTGACAAACAACTTCAAGATCACTTCCTGCAGCAAAGTTGTGGGATCCACCATAGTCGCCTGCGCAAACTCCATGCTGGGGAATATCTCCACCATCATGCCGGGCATAGCTCCGGGGACATCCACAAAGCTCAGGAAATTGACCGTCTGGTGCATATGATGCACTGGCTGATCCGGCGTGGCGGCGACATAGATGATCTGGGTCGTAAGGGTGCCCTGGATTATCACTCTGTCAGGGATCACTCTGATCTCAGTGATAGAGACCTGCCAGCCTACGATATTCAGGATCTTCTGCATCGCAGGTTTGCCTGCGGGCACGCTCAGCGTGTTACGCAGATTCACCTGGGCGTAGTTCTCGCCCATGACATGCTCCACTTTGAGCAATTCCTTTGTCACTTTAGCAGGAATGCTCTTGAAAGATACATCTGTTACTACATCGAGCTGGACCAGTTGGGCGACCTTCGCGAAGATCTCGACGATGATCTCGATCTCGATGGTACGCGGGCCCCTCATCACTGCATTCACGAACTCTACCTTTGTCCGTATAAGGACGTTCATCCCCGGTTCCGCCCCAGGGACATCCACAAACTGCATGAAAGGTATCTCCTGGTGGGTATGGTGGACTGGCTGATCAGCCAGGGCGGCAACATATATGATCTGTACCGTGGCAGTTCCCTGGACGACAACCTTATTGGGGATGGCGGTCCCAGTGGCCGCGATGGTGGTATCCACGACACTCAGAATCTTCGCGATGTCCGGTTTCTCGGCAGGAATATCCTGAACTGCCCTCAGAACGGCCCTAACTCGGTTCTCTCCCACGATCTCGTAAAGTTTAAGCCGTTCAGTCTTAGTTACCATCCTTTCGTTTCCCTCCCCCTTTGAGGCATACTTCATTACAATATATGCAATACGATGTCGACATGGCACGCTAAGCGAAGCGGGGGGCCAATGCCCCCCGTCTCTTACTCTTAAGTTCCATTCAGGACCTATCATCCAATCGTATCGATATCCCTTATCCCTTCGGCGGGGGACACACAGGGATCTGCAGCACTTGGCCTACCTGGATCATGTTAGGGTCAGCGATATTATTGGCTCTTACAATAGCTTCAACTGTCGTATTATACTTGCGCGCCAGAGCCCACAGGGTGTCACCTGGCTGCACGGTGACAAATGTCATGGTGGGAGTAGTGCACGGAGCTTCAGGCGGTGTGACGATCACCACATCTATCGCGATATTCAGCTGTACCGGCTCTGTGACCTTGACAGTAATCGAAACTAGTAGCCTTACCTGAAATGACCTGTCCTCTACCACCTCAAATTCCACATGCTCGACTGCCGCCCGAACCTCTGCCGTCATCTCAGGCTCAGCGCCTGGGATCTCCACATATTGTGTAAACTTGATCTGGTGGTCCATGTGATGGACCGGCTGATCCCCCTCGACTGTCTGGGCCACATACAGAGTCTGCAGTTTGACTGTCCCCTCCACTATGACCTTTCCGGCGAGTATACGAATCTCTTCAACCTTTACACTCTCATCCACCCTGATGATCCGCTCAAGGTTTGGCTTTTCCCTAGGCACCTGCAGCGTTTCTTTGAGCATTGCCTGGGCCGTGTCCTCACCCACCACCTCCTGGACCTTCAGAAGCCGTTTCTCAACATCTACCACGACGGTCTTAGATATGACATCGGTCACGACTTCCAGCTGCTTCGTAGCAGTCACCTTGACGGTAAGCTTTATTACCGCGTCAATGCTTACAGTCCTGGCGTCGATGAGATCATAGTCAATCGTCTCCTGCTCAACATGGACCTGTACATGCATTCCTGAACGAGCGCCAGGGACTTCAACGACATGAGTAAATTTCGCCTGGACCTCCATGAAATGTACTGGCATCCTATTGGGATCACCGATGGCTGCCGCATACATGACATTGACATCAACCGCGCCCTCTACTATTACCTGGTCGTCAAGAATCTGAACATCCGTTAACCTTGTGCGCCCGTTCACCGAGATTATGGATTGAATGTCAGGCTTCTCATCTGGAACGGCAACTCTCTCGGTCACAACCACTTGAGAGGCCGCCTCTCCGACCACGTCCTCGACCTTGAGGAGTTCCTTGGTAACCTTTAGATCTTCCGGCCCCTTGACATCGGTGACTATTTCGAGCTGCTCCGTCTTCGTGGCTTTCGCAAAGGCCCGCACCAGGACTTCTACCCTGATCGTATGAGGATCCACGAGTTCATTGGCCACATGCTCCGCCCTGACGTCAATGCTTACGTTCATGCCAGGTTCCACACCTGGTATCTCGGCTACTAGTTCGTAAGATACCTCCTGCTCAAGTAATTGTACCGGTTGGCTCCCCGCGGCAACAACACCAACATACAGGACTCGGACATCCACGGTGCCCTCAATGATCACCTTATCTTTAATGATCTCATACGCCGAGGTCTTCAAAGTCGCATCGACACTTACGACTTTTTCGGCCGTCGGTGCACCAGCCGGGATCTTGATCATTTCACGGAAGACCTTGCGCACCGTCGTCTCACCGACGACCTGCTCAACTTTGAGCAACTCCTGCTTTAACTCAAGCCCGACGGTCATCTCTCCTCCCCCTTCCTAGACAATGACAAAAGTAGACAGCCAATTTTCACTTATACTATATGCAGGGACTATCGAAAAGTGCATAGAGAATTTCTCGGTCTTACGGAAATAGGCATGACCCCTTGCCAATCACTGTGCCGGGCCCTAAAACCATTGAATGAAGTGAACAGCCATCTCCTATTTCGACACCCTGGGCAACGATACATCGAGTGAGTCTGACATCCTTGCCGATATTCACGCCAGAATGGATGATAGTTTCGACTATCTCAGCCCCCTCCCCGATCCTGGCGCGTGCCCCTATGGTAGTAAATGGACCTATCCTTGCAAGGGGCCCGATCGATACATTTTGGCCGAACAAAACTGGCCCATTGAGTTGCGCCGTATTATGAACGAAAACCTCTTTTTCACCTCTAACTCCGCGCGAGATTTTTCTACCGGGCATCATTGTGTCAACTCTGCCACAAAGGATGTCATGGTGGGCCTGCACATATTTTGAAAGAGTCCCTATGTCAAGCCAATACTCTTTCATTAGATATGCATAGATAGCGCAGCCCTCCTCAAGAAAGACAGGCATGAGGTCTCGTTCAAGCGATATCTCCCTCCCTCCCCTCATAGCTCCTTCTCCGATGGCAAGGTGGCGTTTCACCCCCTGCGCAATACGGTCCAAGCCTTTCTTTTCTATGACATATATCCCGGCATTGATGGTGTTGGCCTGAACCTCATCCCATCCCGGCTTTTCAATAAACCGCGTCACTCTCCCATCCTGATCTGTGAATACAAGTCCATATGAAGTAGGGTCGGAAACTTCTGTCACAGTAATCGTGATCTCACTTTCCTTCTCCACGTGAAAATCCAGAAGCTCCAAAAGATCTATATCTGTCAGGACATCTCCATTGAGGACCACGAGACGATCCTCGCCATCCCAAAAGCGATAGCATTCTGCTATGGCTCCACCGGTGCCAAGAGGGCTATCCTCGAGCAGATATTCCAGCGTGAGACCCCATTTTTCCCCATCACCCAGGACATGCTTGAAATACTCAGCCATATAGTTGAGGCTCAGGATAACCTGCCTTACCCCATACCGGCTTAGAAGCTCCAGTTGATACTCGAGAAATGGCCTATTTGCTACAGGGACGAGCCCTTTAGGGCAAATATATGTCAAAGGCCGGAGGCGAGTGCCCCTGCCCCCTGCCAGTATCAATGCCTTCATCCTTTACACCCCCCGAGAGCTCACCTCCCGGGGGCGCCGGATTTGACCCTGGTTCTCCAATAATCCAGGAGATCCCTCAATGTAACCTCTATGGGGATCTCCGGCCGGTACCCCGTCCTTTCAGCCAGTTTCGTGCAGTCTCCAATGAGAATAGGCACATCCGACGGCCTCATTCGCTCGGGGTCCTGCCTGACTTTAAATCTCACATTTGCCATTCCTGAAAGCATATCCACAATCTCGGATATCCTGCAGGAATGCCCACTCGCAATGTTGTACACCTCTCCCGGTTCGCCCTTCTCCAAGGCAAGATAATAGCCCCTCACCACATCCCTTACATCCGAAAAGTCCCTTCTTGCGTCGAGATTGCCAACGTGGAGAATAGGTTCGCGGATTCCCAGCTCCATTTCCGCAATTTGCTTCGCGAAATTGGATGTAACGAACACCTCTCCCCGCCTTGGCCCCGTATGGTTGAACGCCCGAGTCCTTACGATATGCATTCCATAGCTTCTGAAATATTGATAGCCGAGGAAATCCTGGGCGATTTTGCTTACTGCGTATGGGCTCAGCGGCCTTAGCGGGTTGGTTTCCTTTATGGGGACCTCATCTTCAAAAACGAGCCCATATTCCTCAGATGAACCAGCGATCTGGATTCGAGTTTCGATTCCCGCTCTGCGAATAGCTTCAAGGAGATTTAGCTCTCCCACTATGTTGTTTATGAGCGTATCATAGGGTGATATCCATGATGTCGGCACAAAACTCTGAGCCGCCAGATGGAATATCATGTCAGGCTTTACGGACTCTATGGCCGAGTCTACTGCAAAAGAATCCACAAGGTCACATTCTATAAGGTGTATCCTATCTTTAAAGCCTTCTATGTTTTCGGTCCTGCTGCGCCACCTGATCGTTCCCCAGACTTCAATACTTTTTGATAGTAGAAATTCAGCCAGGTGACTGCCGGCGAAACCGGTAATTCCGGTGATCAACGCTTTCAACTAGATTCCCTCCCCATACCCGTCCTCACTTTGAATTTGCTTCGAATGGCGGAGTAAGTGAGCGAAGATTCAGGGCCCAGGTAGTAGAGAGCTATACCCGCCAGATGATATCGATGTACGAGATCCAGCTTCAAGATGAGGGTCCTTTCATCCTCAAAGAATACTTGATGTGTAATGCGACATGACCTGTACCTGAACCCTAGTGAGCCTGTCTCTGGATCTAGAACCACATCCGGCTTGAAGACCGTTATCAGCGCGGATATTTCCTCATGTGTGAGGCGGGTTGCCGTAAGATCCGATGGGGGAGATTCTCGCCGCGGCTGTGGCCAGTCATACCCGTAGGTCGGTGCCGTGATTATGACCTTCCAACATGGAACAAACGAAATGATATGTTTTACCGCCCTTCTAACCCAATTGATGGAGGCAATGGGTCCCGGAGGGCCTTCCATGGTATGTTCATCGAAAGTCAGAAGAATGATCTGGTCTGCCGCCCGGCCCAGGCCTTCATAGTAAGGCGCGGGGAAAGACACGAGAGACCGTCTACCCAGGTCATCCATATCACTCTCTTGTTCTTCTTCCTCGGAGGAGAAAGATGGCGGAAGGGCCACAAATAGGTACCTTCCTCTTTTATGTAAGCGCTTTGCCAGATTGGAAACAAAAGAGAGTGCTCGATACCAATCCTCTGGAGCAACAGAAGTAAGCCACAGAATCACTCCAGATGACTTCCCCTTCACCACAAGGTCCTCGATTCCCCTTTCAGCCATATCTCGCGCCTTTTTTGACGCCAAGACCTTCTTTGCGGCATCAGCGTCAGGAATCCCATTTCCCCTGAACGCTGCAACAGGCATTATCCCTATTTCATGCAGCAAGGCCAGGGAGATGACCTTATCAGGACCGCCTCCGCGAACATAGCCGTCAGCGTCAATGGCAGTCCACATTGGGGCTATAAAAGTTAGATTCCGGGCGTTGCGTTCAATGGTGAAATAAGGTTGGACAAGTCCCCGTTCGCAAAGATAGAACCCGATCACGGTCCTTACCGGGACCACGAGTCTCTGTGTCCTGTATGGCCTTGACTCCGGCGCGATTTGATTTGCTTCCGCCAGTAGCGTCAGAGGAACGTCCAGTCTTTCGGCAATCTGCGATAGAGCTTCCTTCCTGGACTTCACGATATGCATCTCCTGAGACAGGGCAAAGTCACTTAGTAATGCTGCAAAGACCTGTGGGCCGGTTATTCCATCCTGCCGCAGACCGTGAACTGCCTGAAATCGGCTGACGGCGTCAGCTGTCAGATATCCATACAGGCCATCTTCGGGACCGGCCTCATATCCAAGACTATTGAGCCTGGCCTGAACATAAGCGACATCATCACCCTGCATCGCTTGCCGCAGGATACGCCTGCCCACAATATCTCGGATCAGCTTACTGCCTGGGGCCATTCATTTCACCATCCACGGGAGAATCCCCTATAGCCACCCGCGCCGCCGAGGAGACACCCTCAGAAGAACGGGAGTGCCCCCGCATGGCGGGAGCTATTTTCGAGATCACATCAACATCGTGGTCTATTCTATTCCCGTGAAGCCTCTTTGGTGCCTTGCCATTGGACGTGATCCATGGGAATACTCGTCTCATCAACCTCCAGAACCACTGATCCGAGCGACTCGGCGGGCAGGGCCCGTCATCTGGGGATCCCTCCTGCAAGAGCAGGACCTCTCGCCTTCCTGTGACTGCAATATCTAACCCCACCAGAAGGGCCACATGGACTATTCCGGATGAATATTCATATTCTCTGCTGACAATGGAGATATTTGGGTAAACCCAAATGCTCCGCATGGACATATCTTCCTCAATGTCATCCTTAAATTCTGTCAGCCTGCCCTGAGAATATGGTACAAAACATGTGAAGCGTTCATTCTTTCTGGCAGATCGCAGAAGGCCATCAGGGAGTGAGTAATATATTTCCTGGGAAATATCAACGGCGACTAATACCCCGCCCTGCGCCTGACGCGACTCTATCTCAAGGGGAGACACATGATGGTCGATCACGCGTGGCGCTGGCGCTATGGGGATCTCTCCCTGGATTATCCTTTGCACGCTTGCCTCCCAAAGTATGACGTCGGCCAATATTCGGGGGCTGGGAGATTCTTGCCGACCGATGCCTTCTTCCCAGGCGCCGGAGATGCTGAACCGTGCTTCTCGCCAGTCTCCCCCGGCTTTGTCCACCAATTCCGAAACTATTATCTCATGCGTCGCTTTTTTGCTCCTCACCTGTTCTCCTGCATTGAAACATATCGCGGTGCTGTTAGGTCCTTCATTTGCTTGTTGACCGGATTCCTTCTCTAACCCCCGACTACCATCCACGATGACTCGAATGGGTTCCTTGCCCGCCCTCTGGTCCCCATCTACAATGACCCGAGTAGGTTCCCTGCTTACTCTCTGATCCCCGTCTACGATGGTCCGAGTAGGTGCCTTGCCCACCCGCCGATCCCCGTCTACAATGACGCGGACAGGTTCCTTCTTCACTTTCCAGATCACTATAGAGGCCCCACTAGACAGAAAGAGGGTATGCCCTGGGCGATCATAGGCAAAGGCTGGATCGTCCATACGGATCATTCCCTCATATAGATTAGATTCCATTCCCCCACCGTTATCATCATCGTTATTTCTGGCGCCATGTGAGGCTCTTGCCGGGACGCCATCCGAGACATATAGGGGCTTTGCCGCGGCGCCATCCGAGGCATATGGAATTGCGACACATGAGGCTGCCTGGACGCTCCCATATGTAGATTTTGACGTTTGAACGCCCCCGTAGGTGACTTTTGACGCTTGAACGCTCCCATATGCGGCTTTTGAAGAGACGTCTCCTATGTATCCGCTCAGACGCAAGCTTTCGATTTCAGAGGCCCGTACTCCCCCATCCCTCACCGTGTCTAGCGCTGCCTGTACTCCGCACTCAAAGAGCAAAAGATGTCTGTTCCGCTGCATTCGTAGTTTCCCTGGCCGGAGGTCCACCGACAATATATCGCTGACTTCAGGAGAAACCTCGATGCGCACTTCCCACGGTAGGTGTCTTTTCTGAACTGATAGAATCCTCAACAGGGGTAGTTCTTTTGTGGCGCCAGATACTGTCATCTTTATTCCCCTGGTACAATGCTTACGCAGGGGATAGGTCCAACAGCACCCTAATGGTTTCCCCTAAGCTGGCTCTTTTACGGGCCCTTGCCTTTGCGGGCCCTTGCCTTTGCGGGCCTTTGGTGATGACTGTCTTGGGTCTATAGATATACAAGCTCCAACTTAAAAGATGGGGAGAGATGCTGCATCTATCTTCTCATTCCCCCCTCCGGCAATTTTCCTATTATAATAATCACTGATGGGAGAGGGGCTAACGAAGATCTCATTAGCTTTATGCGAGGACCAACAAGCTAGTCTCTACCTCTTACCTGACTTCATTGCAGGGCTGCTCTCCGCCCACACTAGCGAAAACATTACCACTATTGCCCGGGATATACCGCAGATTTCTTTATGCCAGATGATCTTTCCTATACTCTCCTGATGAGGAGTTGAGCTGGCTGGATTCTCGTCACTTGAGAGCAGAGACTGGCATGATTCTAGCCACATCCACTCCTTGGCTGGCTAGAACATTGCCACCCCGAACCAGTGTATCTCATAAAATTCCTTATTATGGATAAACATAGCCCATAATTACCCAGTCCAAAGGCGAGGCGACAGGATTTTCGGCACTTGAGAGCAGAGGCTGACGAAATTTCAGCCACCTCTGCGTCCGAACCGGCTAAAATCTCGCCACCCCTAGCCAAGATATACCATAGAATTCCTCTTTATGGATAATCATAACCTATAATCTTCCAATTTGAGGGCAAACTGGCGAGAAATTCGCCACCCCGGACCAGGGGCTGGCGAAATCTTGGCCACCCTTGAGCAAAACCTGCCTAAATTCTAGCCAGCTCAAGATGAGATTGACCCAGAATTTGTCGAAACCATCCTTACCTGACGAGAATATCGCCATCCTGGCGGGGAAGCTGACAGATTTTTAGCCACTTCTGCGGGGGACCTGCCTAAGAATTCGCCACCCACGGTCTAAGCTGACGAATTTCTAGCCACTTCCGTGCGCAACCTGCCTAAAAACTCGCCACCCTCAGTCTAAGGTGACTAAAAACGCCTCATCCTCAGTCTAAGCTGACGGATTTTCGGTCACCTTCGCGCGGGACCTGCCCAAGAACTCGCCGCCAGCGGTTTCATGTGACCAAAGACTTGCCGCATGCCTCAAAAACCTAGTCGATATGTCACTAGGTGGCCCAACTCACGCCCTCTACCATGAAACCATACGTGATAACACGGTAGCACTACCTTCCCGGATGGCAAATATCCCATCACCCCGGCTGGCAAGTGATGGACATCAGGGATTGGGCCGGACGCGTGATATATATCAGGGGTTGGCCGGGAGGCGTAATGTACATCACGCCTTGGCTGATGAAAGTGATCTACGTCACGGGTTAGCTGGTAGAGATTGATGTACATCACGGTCTAGCTAAAGAAAGTGATGTACGTCACGATCTGGCTGATGGGAGTGATGTACATCATGTTCTAGCTGAAGAAAGTGATGTACGTCACAGGGTGGCAGCCACTGCTGATGTACATCAGGCGTTGGCTAATCCGAATGATCTACATCACGGGTCAGCCGTCATGATTTTTCTAGGGAAACGGTGATGAGAAGCGCGTGATGTACAGCATGAGATCTTTGAATGGCGATCTTATCTACCTTGCGTGCTTCCCCAAAGGGAGCAACAATTCGTGGCGCCTCAAGTCGCCGAGGTCAGACTACATCCGCGGGCTCTTTAGCACCAAGTAAGATCCGACCTCCTTCAACCGGTTCATAGAATAACATTCGCCGTGGCCATATTTTCATCCTTTCGATGGTGCCGGCCCGAAGGCCGGCATGGGCGACTATCAGGCTAATTATCTACAACAGCACCTGGATATACTCCTTCAGGCTAACACCATTTCATAAGCCTTCAGGGTCTCCCTGGCAGCGACCTCCCATGTGAATTGGGTCAATATGATTTCCTTGAGCTTGCCTACCCTTTCCGAGGAATATGCCCGCAGCGTCGCCTCACGGATGCTTTCCACATCTCGGGGATCACAATACCAGGCCAGATTGCCGAAGTATTCTGCGGCTGTACCTCTGTTGGTGGAAACGATATTGCAACCGGCCATGGCTGCTTCCAGGCTAACCAGCCCAGGAGTGTCATACCAGCTTGGGAGAACATGCGCTTTGGCCGCTGCATATGCGCTAGCAAGCTGAGACTGGGGCATCTGAGGAAGGAACTTTATATTCGCCCCTGCATGCTCGCGGCATTTTTCGAAATAGAAAGGGTCGTTTACCGCACCTATCAAAACCACATCTATACCTATCCCACTCAAAGCCTTGATTAGACGAAGCTGGTTTTTGCGGGGGGATATGCGCCCCACACATAAGACTATATCCTCAAGTCCATATGTTGAAACAAACGGAATGGGATCGGCATTTGCGAATGCGGGATCTGCTCCATTCGGGACGATCATGTAGTTGGGACGTATTCCAAAATCCCGATGTATGAGGTTCATCTCCGCCCATCCATTTGGAAGAACCATGTCTGCCCACTTTAGAATCTGAAGTCTGAATGCATTATCTTTTCTCCACCACTCAACCAACCGCTGTGAGCGATCAGACTCCTCATTTAAAATGTACTCCTCCATATTCCAATAAATAGGTGAGACCACCACGGGTCTGCCCCGTTCAACCGCATTTCTACACTGGGCGTAGGTCTCGACAGCGCGACTTATGTTGAAAAGGTGAACAAGATCATAGCCGCTGAGGTCGGGATTGAGTTCCATGCAGTGGTCCACCTCAACGCCCAACTCTCTTAAAGCCCTCATCGTCTCCATCACCTGGATCGTATCTCCTGCGGGAAGCCTCAAAAGGTCAGGACGACTCTGGAATAGTACGCGCATGGATCATCCCCCATTGATGGTCTTCAGTAACGGGGTCACTGCGCCCGCTGACCGGACGGCATACCCGGGGTTGGATACTCCTCCCGGCGGCATTGGTCCGAGGCCTTATAGCCTGAGGGCCGAGGACCACTGAGCAGTCTCGCAGCAAGGCTGCGTCCGACGGGAGGAGTACCCATTCCCACCACCGCCTCGGATCACAGAGCGACCTGCAGCAAGGTCGTGTCCGATGGGACGATGCCACAATCACCCGCAAGGCTGCGTCCGCCGAGAGGAGTATCCAACCTTACTACGGCCGGACCCATCGAACGGACACCGTACCTATCCCACTACGCTGCTGGCTACCCTTATTTGCTCCGGCTGTGTGACCTTGACGTCGATACGCACGATGACTTTTTCGGTAAAGCTTCCGGTGGCGGGATCAAACTCCCAGACTACATTTTCGACATATGAATGATCTTGCTGCCTCATACCTTCAACTACAGGCCTATCTGGGTTGATCGGGGTCACCTCCACCATCTCACTGAAGGGCAGGACTTCAGCAAGGTGGTGCACGAGGTTATCCGTCCCAACGTAGAATATCTGCTTCTGCACGGACCCCTGGACAATGACTTTACCATTCTTGACTATCGAAGTCACATCAGCAACTCTGGCAACCACATCAACGATCTTTATAGCGGGGATGGTCTTTGTCTCCTCGATCAATCTTTGTTTCGTTCCATGCCCTATTACAAGATCGGTATAGATCCAGGTCCCATAAGGTTCCACCGCGACAGGAATTTGCTCTGTTTCAGTCACCTTTACTGTAAGAAGAAGGATTACCTTCTGGGTCAATTCAGATGTGTCAGGGTTGAACTCCCAGATGATATTATCCACGACTGAATGGTCCTGGGCATTCATGCCCTCCTTCACTGGATAATCAGGATTCAAGGGTGGAACCTCGACAAGATCGCTAAATGGTATATCTTCCGCCAAATGATGTACAAGATCGTCGGTTCCTACATAATAGATTTGCTTGTGAAGCGTTCCCTGGACTATCACTTTGCCATTTTTCACCGTAATCCTCATATTAGTCAGCGAAGCTGTTATATCCATGATCTTGACCGCATTTACGATCTTACGTTCTTCAATGAATTTCTGTTTCGACCCTTCACCTATGACCACCTGAGCCTTTATCCACTGCCCATATGGATCCAGAGCCACTGGCAACTGGGCTGTTTCAGTGACCTTTACATTTAGGGCCACGATCACCTTTTGGGTAAGCGTTCCGGTGGCTGGGTCGAACTCCCAAACCACATTTTCAATGGTAGAAAGATCCTCCTGGTTCATTCCTTCTCTTGCAGGATAAGCAGGATCTATCGGAACGATTTCCACAAGATCGCCGAATGGTATATCTTCCGCCATATGATGTTCAAGATCATCCGTCCCGATATAATAGATCTGCTTATGGACCGTGCCCTGAACGATAGACTTGCCATTTTTCACTATTGAGCGCACATTTACCAGGCTGGCTACTATGTCTACGATCTTGATGGCTGGCAGGACCTTGGTTTCCTCCAGCAGGATCTGTTTCGTGCCATGCCCCACAACCCTTTCAACCTTGATGGTTGTCACTTGATTCGCAATCTGGGTGATATCTATCATTTCCGGACCCCCTCTTTCACGCATGATTGGTCTGGCATTTTCATGCACAACAAAACAAGGCTCCTCTTTTAAATCACACTTCTCCTCAGCACCAGACCCTTCCAGTAGATTGGGCTGCCCCCGGAGATTAGGCGCTCCCTGAGAGTCAGATCGTTCCCCAAGATGTTGTCCTTCCTGAGAATCAGATCGTTCTCTTGGTTTATGCTCCTCTCCAGTTTCAGGATGAGGCTCAAATCCCTCCCCGACCTCGGAGACAGACATATCTAAAACATCCGGCTTTCGAATGGAGAGGTCTGCCTCTCCAGAAATAGTAGCTTCCTGAACAGCGGATTCTTGAGGCAGAAGCCCTTTTGCAGGCTTTGAAGGCATGGTTGAGGAGAAAAAGGTGTCCCTGTAAGAAGTCAAAGTAAAGGCTCTTCTCGATGGGGAATTCATCTCCCTGGCATTGTTCCCGGATTTGTCACCGGATCTATCCTCAGCAGAATTATCCCCGCCAGATTCACCCCCGGTAAATTCTCGCCCGTCCATCCTGGCCTCCGTGACGCCATCATGGCGGTCCCGGGCATCCGGGGGAAATCCTATCCTATGAGCAGAAGCAGGCCGTCGCGGATTCAATAGAATATCGAATATAACTATGGCCGCCGCTGCAGTGATGAGCCCTATGAGTCCAATTACCGGCAAGAATGCTACGACAAGCGGGAGACTCAATTCCCTCAATGTGCCACCCTCCCTTCCCTACATCATATGGGACCTCGGTCTAAGGTGTTCGCGGTTTTCATCCGTTACCACATTGGAAATATATAACCTGTTTTTGGGTTTTCAGAAAGCCGATGACTTCTAACTCAAACCGATCGAATGGTATTTACCAGGCGAATTTAACATCTGTTACAACTGAGAGAGGCACAGGGCCTGGCGGGCCGCCCACAATTTCCACATTTACTGTGCGGCGCGCGACCTCGCTAACACGCGGCCCATCGCATTCTGTGACCACATCTAGTTCAGCCGGCACTGCACCGCCGTCGCGGAGCACCATCGCCCTTATCCGTGTGGTGGATGAAGTCACCCCTTCCCCCTGCACCTTCGTAACCACCTGTTGCGTTGTTCGTACCGTGCGCCCGATGAGGATCCTCAAGATAACCAGCACATGAACGCTGAGCCTATCCCCTGTGAGCTTGGCCACAACACCTTCTATCTCAGCAGATACTTCCACAGGCGTTCCCTGCATCGCCTCCGGCAGTTCCTCTATGGCACTAAAGGGAATGTCGTGGCCAATTGAACGCACAATATTGTCATCACCCACAAACTGCACATCTACATGAACTCTGCCTTCTACAAGGATCTTCCCGTTTAGGGTGTTCCCTTCTATCAATAGAACACGAGCATCAGCGCTCTTGATTTTGATGGCGGGAACCCCAAGCGGTATCAGGCTTTCGGCCAAGATCTGGCGGCTCACGAAACTTAGCTCGTCAAACACCAAGATGTCATATTCGATACTAACCGGCCCGACCCGCTCGATGATGATCTCGGCCATCACCTGGGCCATTCCCTCAGCCACGATTACAGGGACCTGTATCAAAACCCCGACAGGATCCAGCACGATCGATGACCTCATCTCTTCAACCACCGTTGCATATATATCTATAACCGCTTCCTCAGTAACCAATTGTCCGGTTGTGGCCGGATCGAACGCCACACCGGCTACCTCAGCAGTCGCAAAAACGCTGGCAGAGGGGATCGCGCCAGGTACCTCCACGGAATCGTTAAATGGCACATTGAAAGATTCAGTATAAGTCAGCCCATCTTCTCCAACATAGGTGACATCCTTTGAAAGCATCCCCTGAAGAATCACCTTGTCTTGTACCACACGCGCCCTCAGAGACGCCACAGTTGCAGTGATGTCTATTATTTTTGACGCGGGACGTGAAAGCGTGACCTGGGACTCTTCACCGATTTGGCTCGTTCCCTGCCCGAGCACATGATCCACCAACATGGTAGGGCCTTCCCCTGTGGCCACAGACAGGCTGGACCTCTCAAGGACTTTGATGAATATATCGAAGAGCACTTCCTCAGAGACTGTGCCGCCATCCGGGCTCAGGGTCGCTGCGACATCACGGATCGTTGGCAGGAGATATACCTCCATCCCGGGAAGCGTGCCTGGTATTTCAGCCATCACAGAGAATGGTACCGTGGCGGTGACATGCCTTGTTGCATCATCTGGCCCGACGTAGAAAATCTGCTTTTCCAGGTCACCTGTAACCACGACCTGGCCTGAACGGACAGAAGGAACGAGGTTAGTGGGGGTCACTCGGATCTCGCTGACCTTGATAGCCGGAGAGGGAAGCGCTATATCCTGGCTTTCGAGCTGCTGGACGGTTCTTTCCCCCACTACAGACCTGGCAAGAATCAGGGTGCCATATGGATCCTGTGCCACCCTAAACTGCCTGAGATCCAAAGCGGTGGCAAATACGTCAATGATAACCTTTTGGAGGATTGCATCTCCACCTCGGACTAGCTCAGTGATGATATTGGTAATCTTAGGTGTCACCTGGACAGTCATCCCTGGGGCTACGCCCGGTAAGGAGATCATTGCCGAGAATCTCATACTTTCTGGGAAATGATGGACTATATTGTCTTCACCCACAAAAAAGACCTGTTTTCTGACGATTCCCTGCACTATGACCTTGTCGGTCATTATATGAGTCCTTATATCTGTAACTTCAGCATGGACTTCCTTTATGGCTATGGCTCGCATGGGAAGGGGTACCTCTATGACTTGCTGCACTTCCAGCCCTCCCTCGCTAAATTGATCGCCACGAATCTTTGCCGCCTGATGGTGGAGATCGGGATGAAAGACTACCCCGGCCAAAGACTACCCCGGGCGGCGCATTATATACCTGCGCATGGCGGCAGAGAAAAGCGGCAAAGGCATATAAACGCTGATATAAGAAACCACAATCCTTCCCTGGCCTAATCTATTGTATGAAACATCATGGGAGGGTGCTAAATAAGATGAAGGAGATTTGCCTTCAATCGACTCATCACACGGGAGGCCACTTTCTCCCATGTCCAGCCGCTGAGCGCATCACGGGCGGCCCTTGCTCCCTTTTCCTTCCCTTCCTCTTGGTCTGTGAAGACACGGCGCAGGAGTTCTCTGAGATGCTCAGAATTTGGTTCCGCCCAGAAGGGAATTCCGCAGGTAACCCACTCTCCCACCCTGGCCTCGGGAAAGTGGATGCTTCTCGACCTGATGAGGTAGGAATTTGCAGGATTGCAAAACTCTCGAACAGGACCATAATCGGTGACGATGACAGGAAGCCCACAGGCCATAGCCTCCAACACCGTGAGGCCAAAGCCTTCAGCCCTGAAGGGATGAACATATGCCTGGCAGGAGGAATACAGCGCCGCCATTTCGCTGAGGCTGAAATCTCGATATATATACACGATCTCAGGGCAATCAGGGCGACGTCTGAATTCCTCGATTTGACGCTCGATATTCCCATAGAACCAATCTTTGATGACCAATGCTACATCTTCATCTCGTCTGAACTCAGCTGTGAACGCGGATAGGAGCACATCTAACCCTTTTCTCGAGGTAGCTGCCCCTCCAACAAAGAGAAACCTAAAATGTTTCGCGGTGGGGAGAACCATGGGCTGTATCCCCGGGTGGAAGTTCACCGGATTCACACCGCATCCTATCACATGGACCTTGTTCGTATCGACCCCGCTTCTCACATATGTTTCCTTTACGAATTCGGAGTAGGCCCAGATCTCATCTACATTCTCCTTAATAGGATCCACCCAGTTTACAGGTAGATAACCATATTCCCACGGTTGAATCACGACGAATTTCACGTCGTCATATGTGGTCAGGGCTCTCATGCTGCCATATGCGGCAAGAGATTTGGTATCGCTATATGCAGCAGGCAAATCCGGACGAGAAAAGTCCGGGGGCCATATATGGCGCACATATGCCCTTGGGAGAAAATCTCCGAGGGCATGATATTCCCTGCTTCCCGGCGGATATGAGGTCCGGGGGACTATAAGCCGGCCCTCACGGTCCCGCCCCCAGATATTCACCCGCACCCTCTGGCATGACAATGCCTGGACGATCTCCCGGTTAACAATCGCATAGCTATGGTTAGATGCGACATCCCCGTCCCATATGATATCCATCTTTTCCACTATCGACAGCCTCTCCTATCATCCTTTGAGTCATCCGGCCCCTTTGAGTTGTTAAGATTCACTTCAACCCCAGCCCTTGAGCCGCCCGGTTTCCTTTTACCCACCTGACCCACCTAAACTATCTAGCTCTGGTTCCGCCTGTCTTTTGAGCGATATAATCGCGAATCACCTCAGGATGCTCTTTCGGAAACGGCCTCAGCGGCCTGTCATCCAGGATGGTATCAGGACATACGCCGTTATAAGCCCCGGGTCTCCCCTCAAGCTCCGCATACTTTACCCATCTTTTGAAAACTTCTCGTTGAGGCTTCACATAGCCATAATGGACGCAGAAAAGGTCAGAGTCCGCCACTCTCGGACCATGCCCGGTGAGCTCCTCATGCACCGGCCTTATCCACCTGAGCTCCGGAGTCCTGCGGATCAAAAATTTCCGGCAATATAGAGGATCCTTGTCAGCCACATTCTGCATATGGAAATAGTCTTTCATGAGGTGATAAAACCAGCAGACATAGACATCCGCATTGGAATTCTGAATCAATTTCGGCACGACTTCATTCACGTTTTCGTAAAAGACGAGATCTGCATCCATGGGGATGAGCCAGTCACCAGTGGCTGCATCCAGCGCAAGGTTTCTGTTTACGGAATAATCCGGGCTATCACAGAAAAGAAGTTTGACTTTGTCGCAAGCTTTCGCAATTTCCGGCGTTCGATCCTCCGAATAACCGTCCACGACGACGATCTCATCCGCTATGTTGTATATAGATCTAAGAGAAAATGGGAAATACTCCTCCTCATTTTTCACGATATACATGACACTCACACGCGGTTTCAATGTTTTCACTTCCTTTCAGGTGGAGCGAAGCGCTCCACAACCCTCATCCATACGGATTCAGGAACTCCAGAAGAGATACTCTTCTCTCCTGAATAGATGATATTGGGTAACGCCACACTGGAAGGCTCAGGCATCCGATATGAAATCATTTTGTAAAGCGCCAGATGTCGTCTTGCCACATTGCGCCAGGAGTTCTCTATGAGATACCTGTTACAGGCTGCTATAAGACCGCTTCCCATATCCGGATTATCCAAGAACTTCGCTATGGCTTGCGCGATCTGTTCTGGATCAGGTGAAGGGATCTTGAATACTTCATCCTTTAGATCCGAGAAATAGGGAATATCTGTGGTGATAATGGGACGCCCTGCAGCCATTGCCACTCGACAGGCGGCCGAGGTGCCAATGAAGCCTGTGCTCTCATATGGGAAGACATTTACATCCATAGCATGCAAATATGTTGCTATCTGGCCCGCCGGGACATACTCGCTCTGAATTACTACGTTTTTAAGGAGACCCTGCCCGGCCAAAACCGACCGAAGCCCGGCGTCCGCGGATGGGTCGAAAAATGGGGACGAAGAGAAAATGAATAGTTTCAGCCCAGGATGGCTAGACTGCAGCAACTCTATGGCTTTAGCGAGCTGCACTATGCCCTTTTGAGCCATGGCGAAACCAAAGAACCCCACGGCTCCGGCCTGCCCTATTCCTAGCTGGCTGCGAGTAAGTTTACGATCTCCAACGCTATATGCCCTGGCACCCATAGGAATCACCTGAATACGCGCCTTGGGTATTCCAGAAGAATGTAGGGTTTCCCGCATGAGTTCGCTGTGGACCACAAAATGGGCTGGAGCGCCCCGAATTAGCGCATTATGCTCCAGACTGGCCGGGTGGAAGTCGTGTAAAGTGAATACAAGCCTGGGGCCAGCCGCCCCGGCTCTACGGATCACCATTGCAAGAGCTTTCGGATTGTATAGGGCATATTCATATTGGAAATGCACAACCGACCCAGAAAGGACTCTGTTGTCCAATGCGGTTTCCCACTGGTTTCCTGACAGGACCCGTGGATGTACGCCAAGGCCAGCAAGTTCCGCTACCAGTTCGTGAGTGTATTCCGCTATACCGCATCTCCGCCCCCAAGAAGGACAGACCATGATCACGCTGAGAGAATCCATTCAATTATCACCTCAATGGATCTCTGGAGTTTCCGGTGGCCGTTCCAGTCCGCCGAGATACAAATCAAGATGCTTATCTGCCGCAGATGCCCAGCTGTTACATCGGACAAACCTGGCTATTCGCTCTACATACTGATCCATTGCCTGTTTATCATTGATGACGCGGTTTACTGCTTCTGCAATGACTGCGGGTTGTGATGAGGGAATCTTTATGACTTCATGGCCAAGATCGTGGAAAAAGGGAGTGTCCGTGACTATCAAGGGACGCAGGGCAGACAACGCCAGCCTCGCCGCTGATGAAACCCCTAGCATACCCCTGTCTTCATACGGGAGAATGACCAAATCCATTGCAGCTAGATGCTCTATAACCCGTCGTCTGGGAAGATAATCACAAGATAAATGTACATATGATTCCGCCCGCAATCTCCGGATCTCCTCCTCTACCCGGATCCTGTAGTTCCGCGAGCTTATATATGGTGCTTCAGGGGCAAGGATGAAACAGTGAATCCCCGGAACCTTTTCCCGTAAAATCGAGATCGCGCGTATGAGATTGATGAAACCCTTGTGTGGGAGCATAAATCCGAATGCTGCAATGCATGGTTCAGAGGTTGGCCCATGGCTCTCACGCACATCCAGCCCCAGGTTCAGTCCCAGGCCCTGTCGCGCCTTCAGTCCCAGATTTCTGCGCGCCCTCAATCCCAGGTCCTCATGTGCCTTGTGGAACATGGAGCCGGGACCATCTGCCCCCAGGCCGTCTCGCAATCCCTGATCATCGCATGGCATCTGTATGACTTCAACCAGGGGGCTTCGGCGACGGATGAGAGAATTTGCACATGGATATTGGCCGGGAGGATGGACGCGCAGCAATAAATCCCTCATGAGGGGAGAGAATGTGACGACTTTGTGAAACTCAGTCAAAACGAATCTATTGTGGTCGCGGTATTCGGCACTGAATTCATGCATCGTGACGACCGGCGCGATTCCGGCTGTTCTGAGCGTTTTCAAAATCTCATGAAGTTTTTCTAGGCTATAAAGCACATATTGATACTGAAAATGAACCACGGTATCCGACCCCTTCAGGCCTTTCCACAGACTACTGGTTGGATCAAAAACCACCAATGAAATGTCAAGGGGGGCGCTATCTCCGGAATCCCTCTTGGAATATCTATCTTGAAGCGCTTTTGCTAGCATCATGGAATAATCAGAGATCCCGCATCGCTTTCCCAGTGTTGGCACAACCATTATCAGTCTCATGGCGTCATCCCATCCCATGCGGATCCACTTCCTTGAGCCTATTACAGATCCTCCCTACTGATATGTCCCACGAATAATGACTCCTGACAAAATCAGACGCTCTGCGGCCGATCTCGCGCGCCTCTTCCCTGTTTTCAAAGACATGTCTCATGAGCCTGCGCAAATGAGGAACGCTTGGGCGAGCCCAATTGGCTCCCGCGTATACGGAGTCGTTGGGTATCCCCTGCATTGGAACAGGCTCGAGACCCTCGATGTCTATCAGGTAGCATGGAGCATGCTGCATGAATTCCATCTGGCCTGACCATTTCGTTGAGATCACCGGCAATCCGCAGGCCATGGCTTCCATCGCAGGCATGTTCCAGCCTTCGCCTCTTGTGGGCAAGACAAAGCAATCTGCCGTTCTATAAAGAGCTGGCATCAAATCTGCAGGCAATATGGAAGAGAGAACTATGATTTGTCTATCATCGCGCCCATGTAAATGGCATATAGCTCTGATGTTTTCGCGGATCTTTCTGCCATGTGGATCATACTTGGAATTGTCGTGAACACGCAGGAGGAGCGTCACGTCCTCATTCGGCCCGAATTCCTCGCAAAACGCCCTGAGAAGCAGGTCATAACCTTTCCTGAGTATCCATTCAAAGACAGAAAGGAATACAAACCCCCTGAGTCCCTTAACTTCCAAGGAAAGGCCATGCGGGCAGTAGGCACCAACATCAATACCAAGAGGCATTACCTTGAGAATTCCTCGATGGACCCCGCTGGCTGAAAAGGCTTCGAGATTGAAAGAAGATGGCACCCAGACTTCGTTCATCAGATTACATCGCTCCACCCATTGGCTGGGCAAGCGGTCTACTTCAATCATACTGAAACCGATGTTATACAACCCGGGAATCGGTTGAAAAAAACCTGCGAGGAAGATGTGAAGGGCGATCTTGGGAACCACTGACTTGTTGCCTGCCATCCGACGCAAAGAAGACTCCACAGAGGCTTTGAATACCGGCGTTACCAAGCTAAGACTCCGAGGTTCTAGCCTCACCTCGATCCCCATCCTGTCGAGTCCGAAGGCGATATTCCGCACAACCTCGGCATATCCGGTGGCATCAAACACAGGCCCGATTATAACAATTCCCATGTCTGTTCCCCCATCATAAATCCGATTCTCAGACCAGGAGAAGGATAATAAACTTACATTCAGGAGGGAATGCTATGCTGAATAGAAAACTCCCCCGTTCGAGACGAATTGTCCTCATTTCATTCCCTAGCAAACTGGCAAAACCGGCCTCTACACTAACATTATATGCAAAGGTCATAAAGAGAGGTCTTAAGCCAGGGATCTTGATCTCCATCGCCCTCTTCATATTGCTTTCAACCTGGCTCCTTCAAACAGCTATCTTTGTTCTTGCGCCAAATGCCGCCGCGCTGGTAGGCAAGGTCATCGTCGTCGACCCCGGCCACGGAGGGATTGACCCCGGGGCCCATGACAGGCAGGGGGTGACTGAAAAAGATATAGTATTAGATATTGCAAGGCATCTTTTCACTTTACTTGGAAAGGCCAAGGCCATACCGATACAGACTCGCCATGGGGATTGGGCGCTGGAAGAGATATACCCTCAGGAAAGCACAAGACATCGCCGGGATCTCGCAGCCAGGGTGCACATCGCAAACAGGAGCAACGCGGACGCCATGGTTTGCATTCATGTGAACAAGAGCCCCAGCCAATCGGCAAGAGGCCCGTCCACATTCCATAGCCCTTCATCCCTGGAAGGAAAACGCCTGGCCTGGTGTATACAGCGAAGGCTTATGGAAGCTCAATCTTCGAGAGGCCAGGGGGTCCAGCCTGGGGATTTCTATATCCTCAGAAACTCCAAGGTCCCCACTGTCATCGTGGAAGTGGGGTTCCTTTCGAATCCAGAGGAAAAGCAACTGCTGTTGACGTCCTCGTACCGCGAAAAAATCGCCGAGGCGCTATTCTGCGGACTCGCCGATTTCTTCGCGGGACAAGACGTAGCACCTACAATTGCTGAAAATAAGGGCTTCTCCCCGAATGCCGGATCGAGCTTCTCCACAAATACCGGATCCGGAGTCCCTTCACAAGGCGCCCGGTTTTCACCAGGTGCCTATGAAGAGCTGAGTAAACATCTTCCCATAGGGTCCGCCATCTACGATCCCGATTCCAACACGATTATACGAAGAACTCAGGATATTGGCCCTATGCCCCTGACTCGCCATTAGCAGCGCATGGGCCCTTGCTACAGTCGGGGCCCCAGCTATGTTTTCCCCGGCAGCCCGATAGGAAATCCCTGCTGCCTTCAGCATGTCAAAAGGACTGCCATATGTGGGCGAGACATGGCCGAAGTAATTGTTTTGGATCATATCCAGACTCTTCTTGCGCGCAAGCTCTACAAGCCGCATATCAGCAGTCAACGGGCTCAATCCTGCCTTAGCCCTCTCCTGGTTTATCAGACTCAACATAGTGGCCTCATCCCGAGTCAGCTGGCCGGCAGGTTGGGTCCCGGGCGCTGGCTGAGGTTGCGGTTGGGGCTGTGGTTGCGGCTGCGTCCCCTGGTATGGTGGACGATAAATATAAACATAGCTGCCGTTACCATTTACATAGTAATGGGCGTAGTAAGTCCCGCTGCCGCTGTACCACGTGCCTGGCCTCAGGTTGAAATAATAAGTGACCTTGCTCCCGCTTGAGGAGCCGACATAGTAGTATGCCCTAGACAACTCCTGGCTGCTGCCCCTGTAGACTCCACCGAAATCAGTCCCGTCGCTCGAATACGCAGCTTGTCCATAAAGAGTTTGAGCAGAGGCATATGATAAAAGAAATGAAGCAATGAGTATCATGATGCCGGTAATGAGGAAAAAGGCAAAAGAACGATGCGATCTCATTGAAAGACCCCCTTCGTACGCTTGATTTATCCTAAATCCGCGGATGCTCATGTAGGTGATTTCGGGGAATGGTTCCTTTCGAGCGGGACTACTATCTCCATGCTATGATATAGGCCCGCCTTCATCAATGGAGGATTGAAGGAAACACGGGCAGCTGCTGACTTTGGCTGGATTATGTGGAATTTTAGGCAGTGAGAGGCAGGGGGGAATGGATACTCCTCCCGTCGGACGCAGCATGACCGGGGTATGGATACTCCTCTCGGCGGACGCAGCCTTGCTGAGAGGCTGCTCAGTGATCCTCGGCCCTCAGGCTATAAGGCCTCGGATCAATGCCGCCGATCGGAGTATCCCGACCCCGGGTCTACCGGCCTCGGATCAATGCCGCTGGGCCGATACCACCCACGCCCATGCGGCGGCCTCTCGGACCAATGCCGCCGGGGGAGCCTCCAAATTCCTCAAATTGTTATATCTAGTAGTTTCATCACGTTCTGAATCCTGTTAAACACCGTCACTTTGTCTGAGCCCGCAAAGAGGAGACCTATGATGTTATTGTCCTTGTCTAGTATCGCGGACCCACTATCGCCTCCTTGAGCTATCGGGCCGCATACGACCTGGTCTTCGAACATGGCAACGTGGCTATTGCCATACCCCACCTGAATCGTGGCATCTAACGCCTCGATTTGCGACGAGTTGACCCCCGTGGTTCTGCCGCTTTTCTTCACATACATATCCACCTGGGCCTCCCCCACCCCTCGGATATTGCCTATTTCCATAATTTCTGGGACAACTACATCGTCTGATATTGGCTTTGCCAAAGCTGCGTCAACAAGGTTAGCCCTGCCCGTTTGACGCAGAAGAAGAATCCGGTAATTTGGCCTGATTTGCTGTATCCGATACTCTAGTATCTTTTGAAAGAGAGAGGCTATCTCACAGGTAGGCACATCCTCACTTGTGTATATGGGAACAAGTCTTTCCAGGGTCGCTATCTGATCACGCTCAAGTTTGCCTCCATCGTAGGGACCTGGCTGAAGAATAGGATCGCCGATCTTTGCCCTGCCATCATTGCCGGTCGTAGAGTTTGCAAGGACATGATTATTGGATAGTATCAATGGCTTGCCGGTCTTCTTGTCCTTCACGAGCGCCCCAAAGGTCCCGGCCGTCACACGATAATGCCCGATACTTATCCCCGGCTGAGCAGGCCGCATGCGGCTCTGCCGGCCAAGGAATTTTATGTCTCCAACTTCCAGCACATCGGTCCTTACCCCATCTATGGCCTCTGGCACGACATTGGTCGGATGGAGCTTATCCCTTGTCATCTTGCGTCTCACCATCACAACTATGGCCTCTTCCTTCGTTCTCTGCCCTTTTACCCTTTTCAATCCTCTTCCTACTCCCACCACATTCTCAATCTTAAGAAGCCGATCCTTATTAGCCGCCAGCGCTTGCTGGATTTCATCCATTGAACTCACCCCTTTCCATGCATCCTGTTCATAGAAGAGGCGTCACACGCGTATCTATAAGGTAGGCCCGGCCGCCCAGGGATATTTCCATTATCCGATGGCATTGCTCCAGCCCTGGCGATATGGGCCTCTTTCATGCGACTGATCGCCGCTGATCTATGATATTCTCAGGAAAGTCAGGCTGTGCGCCGGGGAAGGCAAACGGTTACCCTCGGAGACAGCTATGTCCATGCACCCTTAGGCCACAATTAGTCCCAGCATCAATTGATAGATATGCGAATACACATTCGATAAGAGAAAGCAGCTTGGGAAAACAAAGATGGAGGGATGATTATGCTGATAGCTACCATAATCATCATCCTGGGGCTGGTGGTTGTATCCATATGGGAAAGAGGCAGGCAGAAGCGGGAGAGATGGGCGGAGTCGGCTCCGCAGGAGCCCGAGGCAAGGCCATCCCCAATTTCAGAAGCTATCGTTGAGTTCGTAGGGGTATCTGGCGGAATCTATCTTGCCCTTATTGCGCTGGTGAACTTCCTTAAACTGAACGTCCCCCAACAGGCAAAGGTGCTCAGCGTGGAATTCGATCCCATAGCAGCCATCGCCATCTTTCTTGGAATCATACAGCCATTTATCCTGCGGATCCGAAAAATGAAGATATAGGACAATCTCTCAGAAAATGAACAAGGCACAGGTATCCCTCCCGGAGGGGGGATCTGTGCCTTGAATGCGTCGGAAAATGAAGCGAGCTCAAAGGCCGACGCAGCCTATCCTTTCTTCGTGATCCTTCTGCCACACAGAGAGCTCGACTGATTCCGTAAGGAGGTCAGCGTAGGTGTATGATACACGCTTCGTAATGCCGGGCTTTTCATTTAATCTGATGACAAATACCTTAGGATAAGTGCTCTCTAGGACTCCCTCGAGCTCCACTATCTTTTTTCGCCCCTGATTCGCCTTGAGTCTGACCTTCTTACCGATGAAAGTGTCGACATTCCTCTTTATCTCATTGATGACGTCGTTGCCCGCCAATTAATCCACCTTCCTTGCGGCGCAGAAGTAGGAGACCATCCTTCTACGCGGGGCCATACTAAAAAAATTGTAGCACAAATCCACCAATAAGTCAATAGAATTAGATAGTATACCCCTATTCGCAAGGCGATGTCAACATCTATTTTTGCCAAATCCGCCAAATTGCAAGCATCTTGCGCGCTTAACAATGAATTATATCGTAGGTCATATAAAAAATCTGTTAAACCTCACCGATCTCAGCCTTGCCATCTCTCCAGTCTCGTCACCCCCAACCCCATCGTGCTTGATCTTCCTATCATTCCCTCGGGGTCTTGGGGAGCCCTAGCCTGAATTTGCCTCTCGTTTCAATGCCGCCAATTCCTTTAATGCCTGTGATGGTGCCCTCTATGGCCTCGTAAACATGCACTATGCTGTCAATCGGGGTGTAGGAGACCTTTTCAGCTACGAGAATAGGATCATAGGCATGGATGAACACCCTCTCAGGAGAACTTGCGAAATTGGCTCCCGCTGCGATAAGGGCTTCATAATGAGACTGGCAAGCCCCTGCAATGATCACAAGGGCATCTTTGTCGGGCTGAAATCTCCGAGCCTTTACAACGGCTTCCACAAAATAACGAGAGGTGCGATAACTGTCGATACCCGCACGTTCAGAGGCCTTCCGCGTCAGAAGCCCATCGTGTCCTGTCAGCACAAGAATCTCGGGCAAGTGAGTCTGAAGTAGCGATGTGATCCGGGCTGGCTGCTGGTCCTCAGGAACGTATTCCCCGATCACAGGCACATTGAGTTGACGGTAGTATTCAAGGCAGTCCTTTAGATAATCCTTGTCCCCGTCTATATGAAGCACCTTCCCCGGGAGTTCAAAAAAATCGTGCCCGGGCGGTGGCTCAGCGCCAGCTCGATAACGAAAAGCTTTCTCCTCGGTTATGCGCCTTAGAAATATCTTGCGCGCCGATTCCTTCGACTGCTTTATTAAATCGAGCTTGACTTTCTCTACCTGTTTTGGGTCAACTTTGACCAGGTCCGATAACGGCGCGTCAGCAAACAGCCTGACATTCAACCCTTTGAGGTGCGCCATCGCCTTTTTCTTTTCACTAGTAAAGATTCTTACCACAGTGAAGAGAAGGTCAGCGCCATAAGATATCCGACTAACAGTGTCACCCACTGATATCTTCTCCATAGATCAATTCCCCTCAGGAGAACAAGGACCCCCCTAGGGTCCTAGTCAATGCGCTCTCCTGATAACCATTCTATGGAGCAAAAAAGGCACTTGTTCCTGCCCCTCGGCAGGATCAGTGCCCTTTACCGAGATCTCACCTTTATGCTCGCGCTATCTCGAGATCACGAACCTATGGCGACGCGCGATGCACCCCCCGCTAGCCCCTAGCGCTAGGGCGGGTTTCAAACGTCTGGATCCCGGTTATTTCGTATGCTTATCTGCCACCTTTGACGCGCCATATGATTCAGGCTTTATTCTTGCGGAGAAGCCGGTGCCCGTTACCATGCCGACGATTTCGCGAATAAGGTCCCTCGTCTCCCCATTTTCGCCAACATCCAGGTGGATCTCGACATTTAGATCGGAATGTCCGTTCTCCGCAAGTCGCTCGGCCAACCTGCTGGCGACACCCAAACTCTTAGCCGTCTCGTAGAAAATTCGCTGCCTGAGATTCCTGCCGATTCGCTCAATTTCCTTGGAATAATAGTACCTAGCGCCCTTCCCTACTCTGTGGACAATGATTGCCGTGACAAAGCACGTCTCATCCCTCAATTGCGAATCCGTGCCGATGATGAGTTTGTACCGGTCGTTAGGCATCTCCTCGATATATTTAATTATGTCCTTAAACGTCTCATTGAAACTGAGACGCCCTTTGGTAGGACTTATGAACGTCAATTGCTATCACCTTTATCCTATTCTCCATGATAATACCCTACCCGACGCTTCCTCCATCATCCATATCTGCCTCGCTCTCGGCAATGGAACCAATATGAAATTCAGACCATCGACAATCCGGCCAGAACATCGGCCAATAGTGCAAATTCCCCGAGACTCAGGCTCTCAGCCCTCCTCGAAGGCAGGATTCCGGTTCTCCTGAACGCTTCATCCAGCAAATCAGGATCGAATCCTAAATCGCTGCCAAGCAAGGCGTTCCGAAGCATTTTCCTGCGCTTTCCGAACCCCGCGCGCACTATCTTAAAGAACAACTCCTCATTAATCACTGAGACTGCGGGACGCTCCCGCAGTCTCAGGCAAACTACTGCTGAATCTACTTTCGGCGCCGGGTCAAATGCCCCGCGCGGGACACGGGTCACGACCTGCGCTTCGGAATGAAACTGGATCTTTACCGAAAATGCCCCATAATCCTTGGTATGGGGCCGGGCAATCATCCTATCTGCCACTTCCCTTTGAACCATCACCACCAGTCTCTCAAATAATTCCCTATGATCGAGCAGCATTGATATGACGGGAGTGGTGATGTAATACGGCAGATTAGCCACGACTTTGCCCTTTCTCCCCCCTTTTATAACAAATCCGAGGAGTTCTGTCAAGTTAATTGCCAGAATGTCCGCGCAAATCACCTCAACGTTGGGAAATGCAGCGAAATGTTTTTGAAGGAGGGCTGCCAGGTCTCGGTCTACTTCAACGGCTATCACCTTTCCGGCCTTCCCCGCCAGTTCCCGCGTCAAAACTCCGGTCCCCGGTCCTATCTCTAGGACCACATCGTCTGATGACAACTCGGCGGCCTCTACAATAAGGCGAATATATCGACTGTCCTTCAGAAAATGTTGCCCAAACCGCTTTTTGGGGCGGACTGGTCTCATAAATTGAGCCCCCGGGATTTCACGCGGGGGCTCACTAAACTGATTTTCGCTTTTGACCTGAGAGCGCAGTTTCTCCATATATTGACTACTCCTAACCGGCCTTAATCGGGCTCAAGAACATAAACTTTGACTCGCCGCCTGCCAAACCTCAGACATTCCTCAACGGTCGGGAAGAATAAGTCTATTTTATATCCTTTGATCGCCGCGCCCACATCTGCCGCAAGGGCCGGACCATATCCTTCCACATAAAGTCGCGTCTTGAGAGGAATTATATCAGGATCCACCGCCACCACGCCACGCTGCGCCTTAACTCCTATGGCAGTATACCCGTCCGCATACTTGCCGCAACTCCTGGGCCCCGGCTCAAAGGCCGTCGCAATCATGTAGTACGAATCGCGGTATCTATACGTTCCACGTGAGGTCACCAGAGTTCTGAGGGGATTCCTGGTCCCGTAGGCAATTACCTCATGAACAGGCGGGACTATGACCTTCGCGGATACGATCTCCTCTTTTATCTTTTTTCCATTCTCGTAGGTTACCTTAACCGACTCTTCCCGCAACCCGTCGACTCCCTTGCTCAACACCCTTGTCCTTCCCTTATCCAGGTGTGAGTCAGGGCGCTTTTCCGTCCTGAAGGGCACTACCACTCTTCTGGTGACGACTTTCTGGGACACCCTTGTTATATCTATCTTCATCCCAGGCGCCACAACAGAATCTAGTGCCGGGCTTATCTGATCCATAGGACCAAGTGAAATGCCCTCCTTTGAAAGGACGGCCCTTACCGTCTTCGCTGTGGTCCTTAGATCACGTTTTGCCCCGCCAACTGTCAAAATCACCGGAACGGCACGTTCTATGACGATCTTCATGCCGTCCTTCAGCCTTTGATCCTGAGATGGGCTAACTTCATCTCCAGGGGAAAGACTCACCCGAGCCTCTTTCAGCACATCCCCTACAGTTGCTCCTATCGTTGTCCTTTCAATGGCGGTCCCGTCGACTTCTATTGTGACATCCTTGCGGAACCATATGAACCCTGCTGTTGCAATCACAACAAGGACGAGAGTAAGGATTGCGAAAAACAATCCTCCTCGCCGGACTTTCACATTGGGGAATGTCGCCCATCTGCCCCAGGCCTTCCACCCGAACCATCGCGCTACTGGGGGCTTACTTCCCATCACATCAACCTCCTGAATAGGTTTCTGTCACACGTCTTCTTCCGTCAATGGCACGTCCGAATTCAGGATTCCATGGGTGATTGAATGCTGCATCGGGTTACTACATTATAGTCAGAATATCCATCCGTTGATCATCGTCTTCTCGGGTCAAAAGACGATAATCTCTGGCCGCGATCTTTTCCTGGCCTCAATAACCTCTGCCAAAAAACAATGATCTTGGCCTATCAACAGTATTCTGCCAATCATTCCTTTTTATGCATATGCTTATGGCATGCACCGAGCCGATCCTGCATATTCATGCCTGAAGTCACGGACCAGGATCTCGGAGGTGTCAAGCGATCTTAGGCGAATAATGCCTGACCCTAAACTCCGCCCCAATGGACTTGGCTATGGCTTCACATGCTTTTACATCGACCTCAGGGACATCCACAACTGTGAGAACCACCCGAGGGATATACTTCATCGACTGACTGGCGAACTCCAGCATGGCATTATAGGCTTCCTCGCCCAATGAAGGATTACATAGCCTGGCGTATTTCTCCGAATTCTCGGCATTAAGACTTATGGACATAGTGTCAATAAGCCCCTTGAGCTCAGGGACGACATTTCTCCCGAAAATCAGATTGGCCTGGCCATTGGTATTGATCCGTATCTTTGCCCCTCGCTCCTTAAGCCTGCGAGAGACCTCCTTTATCACATCGAGGCGGATCATGGGCTCCCCATATCCGCAGAACACTATCTCGTCATACCTGGTTGGGTCCCCGACAGCCTCAATAACTTCATCAGCTGTAGGCTCCCGATCAAGCCACAGATCATACCCGCCGACCCCATCAGCAGTCTTTCTGATACAAAAATCACAGCTATTTGTGCACCGATTCGTGATGTTCAGGTAGAGCGAATTCCCCAGTTTATAAGCGATCAATCAGTATAGCCTCACTAAGCTATTCCAGTTCTTTGACTCTTTACTAACATATCTATTACATTCCTTACACAGATTTTATTCTTTCGACAAAGATGGCCGAATTCCTGCTTGCGATTTTCAGCCAGTGGAATGCGATGGAATTCCTGCAGATTGATGGAACACCGTAGAATCTCTCCCAAATTGTATGGGAATTCCACGTTCGTTTTTGATGAATGCGGACCCTGGCAATCCGGCGCGAGCACCAGTTCGATGCGAGAGTAACATAGCGGCACCAGGCCCAGCTTGAAAGTGTCCGCCAACCCTTGCTCTAATAGATTTTTTCCAGTATAATGAAATCACCAGGAGGGAGGGCAGGTTTCCCGGGATTCCTGGATCCGGAGGCAATTAAGGTCCGCGGGGGTTTCGCAATGGGTGGGGACATCACGTCGAAAGAATTCCGTAGATTAAATAGTGTTATCAGAAGAAAGCGTCAGGAAAGAACAGAGGAGCTCATCAGTAAGGCATTTCAGAAGGCACAAGCTATTGCTTCTCTGCTGAAGAACCGCTATGGCGCCGAAAGAGTCTTCCTGTATGGATCACTGGCTTGCGGCGGATTTAGAGAAGGATCCGACATCGACATCCTGGTGGAAGGTTTTCAGGGTTCTTATTGGAAGATGTATACAGAAGCTGAGGACCTGGCTTCGCCTTTTAATGTAAGCATAGCGCTCTACGAAGACGCCGCGCCATCCCTCCGCGAGGCTGCGCTGAAAGGCGGGATGCTCTTATGATGCTCGAGGAATACCTTGTCGTTGAAGGCAGGATCAATAAGGAGAAAGAGAACCTCCTCGCATTGGAAAAAGAGCTTCGAGATTATGGTTTATACCCAACTATCACTGCTCGCGCAATAGGAGGATTCTCCCTGGAAGATGCGGCAGCTATCAGAATAATCGGTTCAATTCTTCATGACTATTACACGGCCATAGAAAACATACTAAGGACTGTAGCCAGCAGGATTGATAAAAGCATTCCCACCGGGGAGCAGTGGCATAGAGAATTACTTGAACAAATGACGCTTGCGATCCCGGGGGTACGCCCCCAGGTCCTCTCAACTGAAACCGCACGAGAGCTCAACGAATATCGAGGTTTCAGGCACATTTTTCGGAATCTATACGGCTTTACCCTTTCCTCTAGAAGAGTAGCTGACCTACTTAGTCGTCTTCCCGCCATCAACGAGGCTCTCCAGCGCGATCTGGATATCTTCCAGCAGAAGATGAGGGAGTTTTACGGGATAGGAGAGGGTCGGGCATAGCCCGAAACCGGGAGTGGCGAATATCCAGGCAGGCTTTACTGAAATTCCGGCTTCGGAAATGCTTTCGGCCATCCAGTACCAGGAGCAGGATGGCCGAAAGCGCGAACCCCGGTTATCGACGACTGCTCATGCTGTTTATTTAGAATCTGTAGCTTGCGCCGAGGTAGATGCCGGATGTGGTAAGGGTGGAGGTATTGTTAGCCTCATCCTTACTAGTTACAGAGACATATTTGTATCCGCCATCAACATAAAGATTGGGGACTACCTTCACGGCATATCTCACACCGCCATTGAACTCGACAGCAGTCCCTTGCTCCTCGGGACATGCGGTACCATCAATCGTCGGCCTGAGTGTAAGGGAAGAGACATATCCTCCGGAAACATAGCCCTCGAGCCCCTCCATAAGAACTGCAGTGGCTTTGGCTCCGACCTTGAATCCTGAGGCATCAAACGACATCTTCGTAGGGGCGCCGGCCTCAGCTACCAATTCGCCCTCTATAGCGCTACTAGCCATGAAATATCCAACTGCCGGGGATATGGAGAATACCGGATCAGAGTAAAGCTTATATGCCGCATCGATCATGGTGTATGACCCGGAGGCCTTTGACTTGTTCCACTCGACGCTCCCGCCGGGACCACTAATGGTGAGATTTCCTGTACTGGAAATACTGGAGTATGCGAAACTGACTCCGAACTTCTCAGCAAAAGCAAAGTCCCCTGACACTGAAAGTCCGCGACCGGGAATAGTGATCGCATATGTTTCCGCGTCCGCTTTTAGTTCCAGCTTCCACGTGCTCGGCATCCAATATGTACCAGATACCGTCCCCTGAGCCATAGCTGCGGAGGCAAGGCCCATCACACACAAAGCGACAACAGATAGAATTGTCAATTTCTTCATCAGGTAACCGCGCTCACTCACCGCCCATATAGCCTATGCAAGGCGGTCAGCAGCACGACCCCCCCTTTCCTATTTGGCCTTTTGGCCTAATTAACCCACATGGTTTATATTTCATGCAGTTCTCTTCATTCTCATTTACCAAGGCGCACTGCACTCTACAGTTAACGCCACCGCCAGACCTGAAACCTGTTAAAGTCCGAGTACCACCTCCCGAGGCATCAGATCATAAATGCGCACCAGTAATGAGGGGCCATCTTATGGAACAGTTTGCTCGAAGCCCCCATCAAAACCGCCCCAATCCAATAGGTGCAACCATTTAAATCTATTCGTCTCCTCGGGGGAATTTCCTGCCGTAGGGAAATATTTAACAAGATTCTCTAAAAATCACCACTGATCACGCAGTCATTTCATGACACCTCATTGAGGAAGCTTCACAAAATCCGCCGGCGGGACCCGATAGATTGGCCTGTTTGCCCCAGTTTCAGGCCATATCTGAGGAGTCTGTACCTCCCCAGTCCTGGGATCATAGGTATAGTTCATAACCCTCGGCTTTGCATAGTTGAATGCCTCCTGTGCTGTGATTATGCCATCAAGGTTGGAATCGGCGGGATAGCCCGCGGTCTTCGCAATGCCCTCACAGAAGAAGTAAGAGAATACGCCGTGATCAAGGCCCGAATATTCATTGGACACCTCAGTGTCGTTGCTCGCCGTGATGACCACATATCCAGCCTGATTGAGATCTCGCGCAAGAGCGGTGAATCCCCGCTTAGCTTTCTTGCCCTGGAAGAATGGAAGGTATTTATACATTCCGCCGCTATAGCAACTATCGAATATGAAGACTTTATTCTGTCCAGGGATTTTGGCAACCCACGAGGTCAGTTCGTCATCAGTGATTATTCGAGAAGGATCAGATGTCGCATCAGACGGCGCGATAAACTCATCCTCTTCGCCCGGAATATTCGTGGTCTGCCCGCCATGGCCAGAGAAAAACATCAGGAAATGATCCTGCGGCTGCATTTTCGCCGCGATTGCATCAATGGCCGCCTTTATTTTCGCTTTTGTCGCCTCTTGATCCTTCAGAATATTGGCATCAGCGATCCCGGCATAATAGTTATTCTGATATAAGGTCTTCCACATAAGCTCTGCGTCTGCAACCGCATAGCTCAAGTCTGGGCTTCCCTCGGTGCCTGGATTGTAAATCTCATAAGGATCGTAATTATTGATCCCCACAAAAAGATAATAAAACGCCCCTATCCTCGGATAGCCTCCATTCACCCACGTATCCGCCCCAGACCTCACCACTACACCACGGATCGTGAGAGGTTGATACCGTGGGTGCGCAATGTAGACTGTATATGTGCCAGGTGAAAGGCTTAGCTCGAAATAGCCTCTATCGTCCGTCCATGTTGTCTTGCCCCCAGCTGTGACCGTCGCCCCAACAAGCCCCCCCGTCGGTGGAGCCGGGATAACCTCCAATCTGCTCCCCTCGACAAGTTTCATCTTGGGACGAGCCCCCGGAGGGAGATCCTTGGCATTCGGATCAGCTGTCACATAACCAAGTATCCGTCCAGGGAGTGATGGCGCGCCGCCGAAACATCCCGTAAGAAATACAAATGATAGAGCACATAGCATTACTGGCAAAAGGTACCTAAATATCCTTTTCAACCATATCACCTCCAAGGTTTTCTGTTCTCCATAATATAATACGGATACCACATAAGTATTAAGGGGATCAAATGCAAAAAGCCCCCGCCATAGATAGAAAAGCCAGCGCCGTTGAATTTTCAGCCGACGCCGGCCATGATCATCTATCAGGCGATATCCCGCTTGTGAACATCTCAGGCTGCATTCCAACGCCCACTACATAATTGAGATCATCTTACCCCAGCCGCCTCACCTTCCACTCGTTTACTGCATTGACTGAACCGAACCTTCTCAGTCGTGTCTATCTGGATGATCTCACCATCCTGCACATAAATGATAACCTGACCATATTTCAGCCTTGATACAGTCTCACAAATAAACCTTAACACTCCCCTCCGGAGTCTAGGCCGCGCCATCTCCTCTTTGGGAGGCCTCAGATCCTCCAGACGGGATTCCAGCTGCGCTCTGAGCGCGCTTTCACCCATATATGCCCCACCCCCAATACCATGATGACGATGGGAAATCAATCATGAATCAATGGGTGGGTTTCGCGGCGTCATCATCAGAAACATGCCATCCAATGAGTCAAACTGGTGTGGCCATCGAAGTCCTCTTTATCCTCCTAACAAACGCCACGTCAATGGCATCAACACCTGCCAGGAAAATCAAAGCTACCTCGCTTCCAGCATTCGGAGCAGCCTTGCTGTCTCTCTGCGCATTGATTCAGATGAATAGCCCATCAATTGGAGCTTGATACTCGCCGCAACAGACTGTCCTTTACCTAGATTGATGGGCCCGACAGATGAAGCATAGTCTCCGTCATCCAATAAACGATCCCCATTCACATCTAGCCAGGCGACAATATATCGTTCCGGCCCCTCGCCGACCCGCCCGATATCAAATGTGCGCCCATCACTCGGAAATACCATGCCACTTACTGGCGTCCCATCTTTGCCGACAACCACAATCCTGGTTTCCGTGATTTCAGCATGATTGATAGCAGCATATGCGTTGAGGATGCCGTAACCTGATTCGTCGTCCCGTCCCGTCGCAGATATGTCTATGGCGGTATTTCTGAGGATACGCCTTATCATCTGAGGATCGGGGGAAATCCCGCAGGCCAGCATGAGGGCCACAACTCCTGACACATGAGGGGCTGCCATCGACGTTCCTTCTGCCCAGCCGAAACCCAATCTTGGTTGACCACTCGTAAGGTCGAGTATGGTGCTCAAGATCCCGAGATCGGCCCCGGATTCATAATCGCCGCCGGGCGCGACAAGATCAATCTCAGGACCATGATTTGAATACCACGCTACTTCGTTCGATGCATTACTTGCTCCAATGGCGATTACATCAGGATCACAGGCTGGATACAAGACATGACCTGCGCCTTCATTGCCGGAGGCTGCAATAAGAATAGCCCCGCGCTGCACAGCATAGTCAATTGCCTGCGACATTTCCTCAGGCTCTGATGAAATATCGCCCCCGAGGCTCAAGTTGAGCACCTTCGCCCCATGATCCACAGCCCACATGATGGCGGAAGCAACATCGCTCAGGTAGCCGAAACCGCCATTGGCGCTATCCAGCGCCCTTATTGGCATCATCAAAATATTCCAGGCTACCCCGCATGTCCCGATACCGTTATTCCCCACAGCGCCAATGATCCCAGCTACATGCGTTCCATGGCTCGCCCAATATACCCCCGGAAGCCCGGGATCCGTCGGATCGTCATCTCCCCCTTGCTCAGGGTTATCAACAAAATCCCACCCATTCATCAGATTTCCCCTGAGATCAGGATGGTTCGACGCAACCCCCGTATCTATCACCGCCACTATGACAGACCTCGCGCTTGTGATCCTATTCCATGCCAGGGGCAATCCAATGGCCGGCAAATTCCACTGGTCATGATATGCACCATCATTTGGCTCAATAGGAAACAGTCGCCCCCGTGCCACCCCCAAAGCCTGGCATACCGGGTCCAACTCTGCTTTTTCTATATATGGAGAAGAAGCCAGCTCCTCAAGGAATTGGGAAGGTGTTTTTGCAGGGGGGATATAGACAATCAGCCGGTGTATGATGGTGTTAACGAAATGCCGGGTAGCTCCAGTCGTTCGAACGATCGAGGAAATAACCCTGGAGTCAAGAAGATCACGCGAACGACGAAGCCTCACTATGACCCTCTGCGGCAGCGGCTGATCTTCAGGGCTTACTCCAACCTCCACAGGTCTAAGAGACCTTCTGCCCTGTCTTACAGCCGCTGATGACCCGTAAGAGACGAAATTCACCGTCCCATAAATTCTGCCGCCTCCATCCTCTGCTTCGCCGACTGTCAGGAAGATATCTTTAACTAGCGTCTGGCCATGCCCTACATACTCGGTTGAACTTTCCGCAATATGGCCCGGCGCGGAAACCTCAAATTGCGCTATTCCGTTTGATGCCGTTACTCCACTGAGCGAATAAAACCCCTGACTATCGGTCATTCCCACCTTTCCATTTACGGTGACTTTGGCGCCCGAGATTGGAACCCCAGTCCCCGCGCTTAAAACCCTGCCAGACACATCAAAGATCACCGGATGCGTCCGGCTGTCACCAAAACACCCGCTCAGAAGGAAAGCCAAAGACATATAAAAGAATAATGCGCGCCATCGCCTCAATACCTTACGGTATCGCGCCAATATGGACACCCTCCCTGTGAGATCATTTTCGGCACCGTCCCGCTGCGCCGTATGCCGCCATATATCATCACTGTAGAGAAATCCGACCATTAGCATGATAGCTACGCATTATTCGACATTTTCCTGTGAAATCCCTTCAATGCCAATTCAATTCCAGGCGTCAAGGATCATGTATAATACCTCGATCCGTCCTACCCTCCTATATCGGCCATGTTCCGCCTTGACCTTTGATTAATACCGGTATATGGCCACATCGCCTCCCGATGCGGGCCACATTTGGGGATCCTGCCTTACGCCCATGCTGGCGGCAGTTTGCTGCGTAACCCGCCTTGCATATTCAAATGCCTCTCGGGCGGTTATGATCCTATCTCCATTTGTGTCAGCCGCGCGAACGCCGCCCGGACCGGACCTGTTTATCCCCTGAATAAGGCTGCTAGTGAAGATCCCTGAGGAGCCATTTTCATATGAATCTTGATTGTCATTGCTTGCCATGAGCACCACATACCCCGCGATATTGAGGTCCCGGGCAAATGTAGATAATTTCGGCATGAACGGCCGAATGGGAGCGCCTCCTTGCTGGGCGCGGGCGTTTTTGACCATTCCTCCACTTCTGCAGCTGTCGAAAATCAACACCACATTCCTGCATCGGCTTCCAGAAAGCCATTTTTCGAGCTCATCATCGGTGATGAGGCTGCTCGCATCTGTCGGGGACCCATCATATGGCGCAATGAATTCATCCAAGGCATCCGGCTCAGAGCCAGGCATCTGCCCGCCATGTCCAGAAAAATATATCATGATATAATCCTGAGCTGAGGCGCGAGAGGCCAGATCCGTGATGGCGGACCGGATGGCTGCCTTGGTGGCCCTTGAGTCATATAGAGCCGCTGGTTCCCCGGCAAGACCATTTGTCGTAGAGAAGGTGCTATACATGGATTGCGCATCAGGCACCGATCCATTCAAGTTGGGCACATATAGGTAATTATTGATTCCGATGAATAGATAATGAAATGCGCCGACGCGCGCCTCCCCTACGGTAATAGTCTTCCCTGCCTTGACCTCAACCCCATGTATGCTGACTGCCATATAATCGGGATGGCTAATTGTCAGCTCATATGTGCCAGGCTCCAGGGACTGGATCGCGAAATAGCCATTTCCTTCGCTGGTGGCAGTATATGAAGCCCCGGTGCTGCTGGTTGCCAGGATAGTTGCTCCCCCCAATGGCGAGTAATCGTCGAAAGTGACCGCATATTTATGAACCAAGAGAGAGCGTGATCCTGTCTTACCATCGGCCCCCCGCCCTATGGGCGTTGGGGCATAAACATAGCCCGCTATGGCTCCATATCTGGGTGTCGCCCCGCCCTGAGGCGGAACAGAGCTATCGCCTTGCTCAGGGGACCCGGGGCCGACGCTGACAACCCCGCAACCTGATAGCCCAAGCAAAAGCATCAGCCCGATTAGAACGGTCGCATAGCGCAGAAATTTGGCACGAAAGCTGCTACTTTTCATCTTCAACCCTCCGCACGAAAAAATGGAAATCACCCCTGGAGATCTTTCCAAATGTTGGATAATCCCCAAAAACCCTTCTGCCATATCATTCTTATGATTACATTTCTTTGCGGGGGTTGAAGAGTCCTTCCATGAATTCCAAGGTAATATATGGAATAGACACTATCTGGCTCAAATGCTCAAAGAAAGGCGGGGCGCAAAAGCCGCCATAGTATTCTGAACAGTAAATCTGGCAGCATCTTCGAAGGAAACCCCGCGCAGGCGCGCGAGTTCCTCCACTATATACCTGACAAATGCCGGTTCATTTCGCTGTCCTCTAAATGGAGTAGGGGCAAGATAAGGGCAATCTGTCTCGACCAGCAGTCTTTCTTCAGGCAGCGCTGCCGCTATCTCTTTGGGCCTGCGGGCATTCTTGAAGGTAAGCGGCCCGGCGAAGGAGATATAAAAGCCCATTTTTATACATTCTCTGGCCATCTCGAGGCTACCCGAGAAACAATGCAGTATTCCGCCGTTTTCTCCCGCTTTCTCGTGCTTGAGAATATCCATGGTGTCGCCGTGCGCATCGCGGTCGTGGATGATCACAGGAAGCCCGAGTTCATGGGCCAGGCGGAGTTGTGCAAGGAAGAACTCCTTCTGGAGATCACGAGGCGACAACTCGTAGTAGTAATCCAGGCCTATCTCGCCGATCCCGAGCACTTTTTGATCAGAAGCGAGATCTGCCAGGCGATTTATGGCATCTTCAGGCGCGTCCTTCACCTCCTGGGGATGTATGCCGATGATGGCATATACCTCCTGGTGCTGCCTTGCGAAGCGAACAGCCCATTCCGAGGATGGAATATCACAGCCGACGGTGATTATTGCCCCGACACCACTCTCTTTCGCGCGCAGGAGAACATCTTCCCTATCCGCGTCAAAATCGCTTTGGTCAAGATGAGCGTGTGTATCCACTATCATGAAATGATCCTCCAATTCTGTAGTATCCCACAATACCAAAATGGATGCGCTGGCGCTGTGGCGCGCAGATGGCCAACTCTAGAGCCGCAAGGACCTTCTGCATCTCTAGGTTGAATCAGAAAGAGTCTGCGAAATGGAATTTCACGATTTCGCCCCCCTTAAAGTTACGGTCAGGGAAAGCGCTATGCATAGTCTCGCCGTTCTCCAGCTCCAATATATGTCACCGTTTCATTGTGCGCAATCCCCAAAAATAGAACCTGGATCGACTTAAAGATTAGCCTTTGGCGGGCTCGGCCTTTCTGAGTTATTGGGTAGGTCATCATTCTTCGCTGGGTTATTTGGTAGATCATCATGCTTTGCTGGCGCCAGTCAGATCGATATGAATATCTGGAAGTATATGACATTAGAAGGAGTATAACTATTGCAAATTGAATATTTAATTGAGAATATCCATCAGATAAGGGGAGGTATAGTGTCACATGTGGTGTAAAAGGCTTCATGTGGGTCTCCTGTTGATGGTTGCGCTTTTGGTTTTAGTCGGTCTATCATCGTCTGCGGCAACGACTTATAAAGAAGCCCCCATGCTCACTGAGTTGGTCAAACAAGGCAAACTCCCGCCTGTGGAAAAAAGGCTACCCGAGGAACCTCTCGTTATCAAACCTATTGAGAAAATAGGGAAATATGGTGGCACCCTGAGGACAGCGACGCCAGAGCCCAACAGCTGGGGCAATGACGGAGCGGCACATATCAGGCTCCCTTACCTCCTATGGATGAATAGAGAGTTCAACAAGGTGATACCTTATCTGGCCAAGGGATATGAATTCTCTGCCGATATGAAAACCCTTACTCTCCATCTTCGCAAGGGAATGAAATGGTCGGACGGTCATCCCTTTACGGTGGAAGATATCCTTTTCTGGTGGGAAGATTTCATCCTCAATGATGAGCTTACCCCCATCAAACCGAAAATATGGATGCCTGGAGGGAAGCTTGCCCAATTTGAGAAAGTGGACGATTATACTCTGAGGATCAAATTCGCGGTTCCTCACAGACCAATCCTCTCCTATCTTGCATATTTCGGCTCGATGCAGCAGAATTTCTACTTGCCAAAGCATTATCTGACAAAGTGGCATATAAAGTATAACCCTGATGCCGAAAAGCTGGCCAAGAAAGAGGGATTCGACGCCTGGTACAAGGCCTTTTTGTTCCACCGTGACATTACTCCGGCTCAACAGGATGTCAATCTCCCAACATTGAGCCCATGGATGCTGGAAAGGCGAACGACAAGCAGAAGCGTTTATGTCCGCAACCCATATTTTGCTGTAGTAGATACTGCTGGAAATCAGCTTCCATATATTGACCGGATCACAGCCGATGTCATAAGCGAACGTCAAGCGATGCTTGTGAAGCTCATGGGCGGTGAGCTAGATTATGCTGGGATGCTTCTTGAATTGCCCGATTATCCTGTGTTAATGGAGAATAAAGATAAGGGTGGCTACAGAGTTCTATTATGGCCTAGCCCCGTTCCTGCAGAGATAGCATTCGGTTTCAATCTAACCCACAAAGATCCGGTGCTTCGCAAGATCTTCCAAGACGTAAGGTTCAGACGGGCCATGTCCCTTGCGATAAATAGAGAAGAGATAAATGAGGCTGTCTTCTTGGGTCAGGGAGAACCCATGCAGGCCACCGTCCATCCGAGCTGCAGCTTCTTCAAGGAAGAATGGGCCAGAGCATATGCTGACTATAATCCCAAGGAGGCCAACAGGCTACTCGATGAAATGGGCCTCAAGCGAGGGAAGGACAATTACAGGTTGCGCCCCGATGGCAAGCCACTGATTGTCACTGCTGAGTATTCAGCGACCCTGGCATTTGCGAGAGAAGCCGTTGATCTGATACGCCATTATTGGGAAGCTGTCGGAGTCAAAGTAGCAGTCAAAGAAGACGAGAGAACCCTCTATACGACGCGAAAGGACGGGAATGAATTGGATTGCGGGTTCTGGCACACTGACAGGATGATGGAATTTCGGGTCAACCTGCCAGGACTTACGAAATATAATCCCAGGAGTGAAATTGGCTGGGCTGTGGACTGGGGGCTCTGGCTGGATACAAAGGGCGAATCCGGAGAGGAGCCATCCGGCGAATGCGGCAAACAGTTCATGGAGTTCATGAATTCCATGGATGAATGGTATAAGACAACATCTGATCAGAAGTACAAAGAGCTTGCCCAAAAGATCTGGGATAACCAGGCGAGGAATCTCTGGGTCATAGGCACCGTTGGACTTCCCAAGCGACCCATAGTAGTCAGAAACAATATAAAGAACTTCCCTGAGAAATGCTATTGGGGCGACGACACTTCATGGTGGCTCGCCGCCGATGGGATCCAATGGTATATAGAAAAATAGAACTGTAGGCGCCATCCGGCTGAGTGCTTGTTGCTGCGGTAGCATAGATATCTATGGGAAAAGATGATACTGAAAGGGGGCTCTCGAGGACGAGGGCCCCCTTCGAGGTCCGGGATGACCCCTCGCAACGCATGCGGCCTACTAGCATTTCATGCTATCTTTTCTTTGCTGGAAAGAATCCCGAGAGAAATTCAGAAGGACTGACGACTAGTCTCAGTATATCAGCAGATGTGCTATAGAGTCTAAGAAGCCCTGATACTATTACATTCGTGTCTATGACTACATGGAGTTTAGGCCTAACCTCATCGATCATTGTCGTCTCTTATTCCTTACGGCCTTGATCTCGGCCTCTATCTCCTCATCAGTTATATTCGTAATCCCATTTTGGATGGCCTCTTCCTGTAGCATTTCAAGAGCAATGGCGGCTCTCTGTCTGCGCAGCGCCCCAATTGTGGCCTCCAGGGATCCTTCATCGACATGGCTTAGGATAGCCGCCGGCCTTCCGTTAAGAGTTATGATAATATCCTTTTCTTCCTTCAAGGTCCTCCAGACAAATCCAGGTCTGATACGGAAATCCCGAGCAGCCAAGAATCGCATGATCCCACCCCATTATACATCATGTAGGGTTAATAGCTACTAATTTATCCTACAAATATCATAACAATCTTTCGCCAGGTCATCAATAAGGATGCAGCCACTGGCCGCGGCAACCCCCCGTGTTGGCTGATATGCCCCTGGCCAGCCTGGCGTTGGCAGATGTTCAGGGCCTCTCCCTGAGGCAAAATCTTGCCAGCCTCGTAAGTAAGACTGCGGCTGAGGTGTTTACAGAGGAACCATGTTCGATTAGAATATGAGCGTGTCATAGGTCACCGCGAAGCAAGGGGGATAGAGGCGCATTCCTCCTTCCTATAGGCCGGAAGGTGCTCTGCGCCGGATATTTGTGATAAATAGAATGGACGCTAATGTATCCACGACCCGTCCATTGAGAAAGGTCTCGATCCTCAGATCTTATTATTTCCTCTATTTTTTGGCAATGGGGGCTTTTTCCTTTATCCAGCTTCACTTTAGATCGCTTGGATTATCGGGCGTTCAGATTGGAACCCTGGGCGCTCTCATGCCTCTGATAGGTCTGATCTCGCAACCAATTTGGGGAGCGGTGAGTGATATCAAACGCTCACCTAACCTGGTTCTAAGAATGACGCTTCTGATGACAGCCATCATGGCGAGCCTTGCTAGTTTCGCACATTCCTACTACTGGCTCATACCGACCATGGCCGCGCTCGCTCTATTCCAGAATGCAAACGTACCCCTGGCGGATTCAATTACGTTAAGTGTTCTTCCGAAATCAGTCACCTATGGTTCCATAAGGTTATGGGGTTCGTTAGGGTATGCTGTTGGGGTCATGCTGGTAGGCCAAATTCTGAACTGGATGGGAGTAAGGTTTGCATTCCCAATCTATGCATTATTCCTCTTCGCCACTTTTTTGACCGGCCTCCTCATGCCGCAAGCCACAAGGGAAAGATCTCCTAACCTGCGGTCTGGGGTAAAAAAACTTCTGGTAAATCCCAAGATATCGAGTTTTCTCATCTTCTATTTTGTCTTATCGATGACCCTAGCCATGAATATGACATTCTTCGGCATTCATCTTTCTGAGCTCGGGGCAAGCCCTGGGGTCATAGGGGTAGCGCTTGTCCTGGCCACAGTCTTCGAGGTCCCGGTTCTCTTTTACTCTGGCCAACTCATACGGCGAATGGGCATGAGAAGTTTCCTATGCGCCTCTGGCGGTTTATATATTCTGAGATGGGCCTTCCTTTCCATAATACATAATCCATTACTGATCCTGGCAACGCAGCTGCTCCATGGCTTCACTTTCATTTCAACGTATGTTGCAGGAGTCAGCATCATGGATGAAGAATCTCCTTTAGAGCTGAAAAGTACAGCTCAGGCGCTAATGGGATCATTATCATTCGCTGGAGGGTCATCCGCCGGCACCCTTGTAGGTGGACTCTTATACGACTCTGTCGGCGCATTTGGCATGTACCGTGTCTGCACATTGCTAGCGATTGGCGTGACATTGAGTTTTTACCTGTTTTCAAGGAACCATGCATGCTGGCAGACTGATAGGTCTGCCGAACGATCAGCTCTTTGCACTAGCCAGATTTCCTCGATAAAAGGGTAGCATAGGGGAGATCAGTGGTCCAATGGCAAAAGAATGGCCATGGACCATTGACTGCAGGTCATTCTCAAAACGGGAATGAAGGAGCTGTTTTCATATGAGCTTCGTGCTTGGCGTTGATGGCGGAGGGACCAAGACATATGCGGTTGTCGCAGATGAAAATGGTACTATATTAAGCCTTGGCAAGGGAGGGCCGTCAAACCACCAGAGCATCGGAGTAGAAAAGGCAACAGAGGAAATCGCGAAGGCAATTCAAGAAGCTCTTGACGGTGCCAGGCTGAGAAGTGATGATATTGCTGTCGGTTTTCTGGCCCTGGCTGGCGCAGACTTCCCGGAGGACTACGAGATCCTCACTCAGGGACTGCAGCGGTTTAGTATTGCTCAGAAAATCATCCTGAAAAACGATACCATAGGCGCGTTTTTGGCGGGCACTAAGCTGGGCTATGGGGCTGTTGTCATATGCGGCACCGGCACCAACGCCGCAGGGGTCTACCGCGACGGGAGGACGTTCCAGCTGGGCGGAATCGGGTATATGTCAGGAGACTGGGGAGGGGCTGTCTCTATCGTCCCGGAGATGATTCGCCTCGCGTTCAAGTCGTGGGATGGCAGGTATGGACCAAGTATGATCCCTGAACGGATTCTCAAAAGCCTCGGCCTGTCAACGATGGACGAATTCATGATGCAGCTATATCACGATTCTATAGACCGACATAAACTCCTCAGCCTATGCCCCATTGTTTTTGAGGCCGCATATGAGGGGGATCCTATAGGCATAGAAATAGTTGAACGTCAGGGGGAAGAGGTGGGGCTCACCGCAGTGGCTATCTTGAGGCGGCTCGGCCTCGACCGCGAAGAAGCCGATGTAGTGCTCAATGGCAGCATTTTCAACGCCATAGGGCCTCTGCTGATAGATACTATTACTCATGTAGTTCATCGCAAGGCCCCTCTGGCGAAAATACGGCGTGCAGAATTCCACCCTGTAATTGGCTCCATATTCGGCGCCTTACGGGCTATCGGCATATCTGTGTCGGATTCTATCCGTCAGAAGGTGCGCGAGACAATGCCCGAAGTGCTGATAATGCCTGAAATAAGACCTTGATAATCGCTTTTGTATTTGTGAAGACCATGTCATCGAAGGGAGGGAAGGCGCCTTTTCTATTTGCAGCAAGTATGGCAAGCGGTTCATGAGGGCTATGTCATACGCCAAATAAAGAATTGTGAGGTGCAATGTGATCATGAGAAGAGTGAAATTTGGGCTCATAGGAGCAGGGTTGTGGGGAGAGGCGCATGCGTATGTCTACTCATCACATCACCAGAGCGAGCTGGTCGCCGTATGTGACCTAAGAGAGGAACGGGCGAAAGAGATAGCAAAGAAATATGGGGCATCGCATGTCTATACTGATTATAACCAAATGCTGCATGAAGCTGACATCGAGGCTGTAGGGGTGGTAACCCCGGATTTTGCCCACCGTGCACCGGTGGTTGCAGCTCTTGAGGCCGGGAAGCATGTGCTTGTGGAGAAGCCTCTGGCGACCAGTATTGAAGATGCTGATGCTATGGTCCGAGCATCTCAAAAGACCGGTGCGCGCCTAATGGTTGATTTCCATAACCGTTGGAGTCCCCCCTTTGCTCACCTCAAAGAAACAGTAGAGCAAGGCGGGCTAGGCAAACTGGTCTCAGCGTATTTTCGATTGAATGACAAGATTTCTGTAGCAACCAATATGCTATCTTGGGCCAGCCGATCCTCGATCCTGTGGTTCCTCGGCAGCCACACAATAGACACCATCCAATGGCTATTTTCCGATGATATCAAGAGGGTATATTCTGTTTCGCGCCGGGGAGTCTTGGACAAATTGGGCGTAAATGTACCTGATATCTATCAATCTATTCTAGAATTCAACAAAGGCTATATCGCCACTATTGAAAATAACTGGATAGTCCCCAACGGCCAGCCTTGCGTCAATGATATAAAATTCAATCTCCTGGGAGACGCAGGCATGGTTAACATGGATCTCAGCAACAACCAACTCTACGAGCGCATCCTGCCAACGACCAACGACAATCCAGACATACTAGTGTCAAATTGGGTCCACGGACGAGGCAAAGGCTTTGCATACGAAAGCATAAGGCATTTCGTAGAATGCATCGCAGAGGATAAACCATTCCTGGTCAGCGTCTCAGATGCCTATCGCGTCACGGAAGTGATACTTGCACTTATGGAATCGGCCGAAAAGGGTCTACCTGTAGAATTAGGGCCGAGGAGAGTCTGAGGGAGACCGGCAGGCCGCGTACGCCCGCCGGAAGGGCTGACGCTCGCCTCGCAGCGGTCGTGCAGCGGGCGGTCCCCGTGCGCGCCTGCGCTCCCAAGCGGCGCACATCATCATTAAAGCGCCTGACTGCCCTGACCCATTCGTTATTGAGCCGGAGGACCACATATTCCAGCCCGAGGCCGGTATGGTGCCCTAAGGTCTCCTCATCCATTCCGATATGGAAGAAGCGGGGGCGGTCGAAGAGTTCGAACGCCTCAGTAATAAGCTCCGAGCACACCTGGTGGTAGCGCTCAGTCCCTATCATTCGCTCATATTGTCCGAGCCAAATGTCATGAACTGTGGAGAAATTCAATTTAGGGATCGGCTCAACCCCATTATCGCGCGCAAACTTCAAGAGTTCTCTCAGGCTTTCCCGTTTAAGGGGATTCTCCACGGTAATCTCTGGGTGGCTTTCCCATTCGATCCCATCGCCCAGGTCAAGGATTATCATGTTGAACCCCGCCCGAGCCGCACGCTTGACGAGCCTCTTATATACCTCAGGGTCAAAGCGCAGCCTGGTACTATACCCGTAGTGAACGTCAGTCCTTGGCTTATCGCACCAGAAATTATAGCCGATATGTCCTAAGAGAGCACGCACTTCAAACATATAAATTCCTCCTTGCCCTATATGATTTGGTAAATTCATTTGAAGCCCGCAAAGAAAGCCGAAAGTACCCAGCGCAAATACAGGCAGGAACCCGCTCAGAGATCTTCAGGTATCTTTACAGCCTTTCCTTCTACCGCAGACTGATAGGCACAGAGCACCCCGAGGGCCGACATTGCCCCATCCCTGGCATTACACCGGGGCTCACGCCCCTCCCTGATGGCTCTTACGAGGTCTACGATCTCGGGTTCAAATGGGTGGCCCGGAGGGGTCTGAATAGGTATGTTCATCCAACCCTCGATCCCATCGCAGGCGAGCCGCCCACGACAAAAGCTTGCTTTCGTTCCATAGACACCAAGGTTATAATACTCGGGCATGGCCAAGGGGGAACCATAAAGGGCTCCAACCTTACCTGTACACCCCGATTTGAATCTGAAGATGCTCACTATGCTCGTGTCCGCCTTCATCTCGGGATAGGTTTTGTGATTTGAATAGGATGTGACCTCAACGGCTTCCCCGGCATACCAGCGCAAGAGATCAAATGGATGGACCCCTCCGCCCACTATAGGGATTTCCTCATCAAGTTTCCACCTCTCCATGAATCTCTGATAGCGAAGATCATGGTAATAATCGGCTTCAAGATAGGCTATCTCCCCGAGGATCCCGTTGTCTACGAGCCGCTTTACTGCCTCAAACATCGGGTTGAACCGCAGAATTTGCCCAACCGCCACCTTCTTCTTTGACCTGTCAGCGGCCTTTACCATCAGCTTCAGGTCCTCTATTGAGTTTGCCATGGGCTTCTCTAAAAGTATGTGCTTGTCAGCCTCAAGCGCCTTGATGAAGGGTTCGCGGTGAAGGTGGTCTGGCGTATGGATGGAGATAATATCGATATCATCCCTCTCCAGGATGGCATAGTCATAATAGGCCTTCACCCCGAACTCCCTTTGCGCCGCCTCGGCCCTTTGCTCATCGCGGTCGCAGACAGCCACAAGCTCCGTATCGGGAAGGGAGGCATATGCCCTGCAAAAGGCGAGGCCATTATGCCCGAGGCCTATAACCCCGACTCGCAGCTTACGCATTGCCCTCACCCCATCCTTTAATTGTTTCTACCATTGCCAGGATGTTTTCCTCTGGCGTAGCTCGCGGGACCATCTCGCCCGTATTAAAGAGAAGGCCCCCTCCTCTTGCAACCTCGAGGATACGTTGCGTCTCGGCCCGAACCTCCTCAGGCCTACCTCGCTCAAGGATGTTTATCGGGTCCAGGTTTCCGATAAGACAGATCTTAGATCCTACAGCCTCCTTAGCCTTCACGATGTCGAGCCCGGGGCCTACGCTCAAGGCGCTAGGGGAGACCTCCGCCATTAGCTTCAGCCCCTCTATACTTTCTTCGCTTGCATGGTAGAATACGAAAGCACCCTCTCGCTTATATGCCTCCGTGACAGCCTGTGCCGGCTCTAAGGCAAACTCAGCATAATGCCTGGGGGATATCAAATGGGTGGAAGCATTGCAGTCGCCAAACCAGATCGCATCTGCACCCGCTTCAATCTGCGCCTTCCCCCATTCAGTCTGGAGTTCCATGAAGAATTGGCAGGTATCTTTGAGAAGGGATGGATCGGAGAAAATGAGGCCCATCGTCTCTTCGATCCCGTAAAGGAGCGTTACGGAGGAAAATGGCGCCGCAGTCCTTCCCACCACGCAAACTGTATCCCTAAACTCCTCCTTAAGGCGCCGTATAGCCTCAAGAAGCACCGGCATGCGACCATCCCGTTCTGGGTCAGGAAGCCTTAACCCCCGAAGCGTCTCCCTGGTAGCCGGCAGGTAACCAACCGTTGCGGGAAGTATGTTGCCCTCCCCTTTCACCCCTACACCGAGAGGTTCGAACTCAATGCAATCATCTACCTGAAGCCATGCCCAATCGTAATCGAACCTCCTGATCACCTCCTTCTGAACCGTAGCCATAACGTCAGGATCGGAATTATACCTCGAATAGACTTCACCGCAAACACGGACATCAAACTCCTCGCTGCACGCAAATACAGGCATACGCCTCGGCTTGCCAAGACGGACGCACCGCTCGATGTCCTCAAGTACTCCCCGGTAAGGCATAGAGCAATCATCTCCTTACTCTAGATTAACTTTGGTTTACGGGTCTAGGCTAGAAGGCCCCTCTAGGTCACAGACAGCAGACATGAGGTACCCGTGAAAAGTGGCACTGTGAACATCCGAAGTCGTCTCTGATGCATTAAAGCGGTAAATCCTATATCCAGAAGAGAACTTCACTCCTTCAGACCAGTAAGGGTTATCGCCTGTATGAATGTCCGCTGAGTGAAGAAGAATACGATAATCATAGGCATCACCATCACGGTGGCCGCGGCCATCATAGCTGCCCACTCAGCGCCATGTTGGGTACGAAATGCATAAAGACCTATGGCCAGGGTATATTTCTGAGCATCGTTAAGGAAGATCAAGGGCCCCAGGAAATCCTGCCATTGCCCGACGAAGGTAAATAACGATATAGTGGCGAGTATCGGCTTGGACAAGGGGAGTATTATCCGTGAATAGATACCAAGTTCGGAGCAACCGTCGATCTTGGCTGCATCAGATAGCTCTCGAGGTATCGTCAAAAAAAACTGGCGCACGAGAAATATATAGAATGGACTCCCGAAAAAATAGGGTACCGTAAGAGGCTTGAAAGTATTGATCCACCCAAGATTTCGAAATACTATAAATATCGGAATTAGGGTTACATGGTATGGGAGCATCAATGTACTTAACATCACAATGAAGAAAAAGTCGCGTCCCGGCCAGGAGATCCTGGAAAAACTATATGCCACAAGGGGGCAAGACAAAATTGTCCCGAGAACTGCAAATGCGCATATTATGAGGGTGTTCGCAAAGTAGAGGGCGAATGGGACGTAGCTGAAGGCCATAGCGTAATTTGACCATATGAGGCGCTTCGGGATCCAAACCGGAACCCTCGTGAAGATCTCTGCATCAGATTTTAGAGAAGTGCTCAACATCCAAACAAACGGGAGTAGAAAGAGTATTCCTAACGAAAAGAGGGCGATGTGTGCCAGTAAATGAGTTATAAAACGATGCCTTCTTCTTGTCCTAGCCTGCATTACCCGGCTACCTCCCCTCCCAATAACGAATTCGGTCCCCTCAACGCCCCGCGGCATAGTAAACCCAGCCGGAAGATGTCCTGAAAACCAGGCTGCTTGCCGCCAGGATTATCAAGAACAATATCCATGCCATGGCCGACGCGTAGCCCATCTTAAAGTATACAAATGCATTATTGTAAAGATACAAGCAGTAAAACAGTGTTGAATTCACAGGACCTCCCTGGGTCATAACGTAGGCCTGGGTGAAATATTGAAAGGAACCTATGAGGCCCATTACAAGGTTGAAGAAGATCGTCGGCGTCAACATTGGCAATGTAATATAAAATGTCTTTTGACTACTGGTAGCACCGTCCAATTCAGCCGCCTCGTAGAGTTGCACCGGGATATCCTGAAGGCCAGCAAGATATATAATCACCGCACTGCCTGCGCCCCATCCACTCATCAGAATCAAGGCGGGTTTGGCCCAGACTGGATCAGCCAACCATCCTGGCCCGGGAAGGCCTAGCTTTCGCAATAGGAAATTGACGAGTCCATATTGCGGGTTCAGAATCCAAAGCCAGAGTACAGAAGATGCCACGGCTGGAACCAAAGTCGGCAAATAATATATGGTCCTGTATACTTCCATGCCTTTTACCCTGAGATTCAGCAGCAATGCCAGGGCAAGCCCCACTATTATATGAATGGGCACGGCAAATACGGTATAGAAAAGGGTATTACTTAATGCCTTCCAAAAAAGGGTATCCCTTTTGAAAAGCTCAATGTAGTTCCGGAATCCCACAAACGAAGGCAAATTCAAAGCGTCGTATTCAGTGAAACCGTAATAAAGGGAAGCCGCTATTGGATATGCCACGAAGGCAAAAAAGCCTATAAACCAGGGCATGGCAAATAAAATCCCGTTCACTGTATTCCGGACTGTTATCCGCCTCATTAGATAGCTCTCCTTCCAGCGGGCCACCGGAATTCGGTAGATTCATACCTCCCGATGGCCCCTTTTTGCTACTCAGCCAACCACTACCTTCCTCTGTTTCTAGCTCCACCTATCCTGGATTCTTACTTCTTCCTGGATAATACTTTATCAAGCTGCTCCTGGACAGCCTTGTTTGCGTCACGCAGCGCCTGTTGAGGGGTCTTCTGGCCATACATTGCAAAGTCACATGCGCGTCCCATTTCATCATACATAAGAGTGGTCACCGGAGTAGGTGGAAGACAATTTCTGGCCGATCTGGCTATTTTCACGAAAACCTGGTGATAAGGATTGTCTGAACCCTCTACTGCAAACCGCTCAATCCCCTTCTTCAAAGCCGGGAAATTTAGAAGTACTTTCGAGATATCCACCGTAACATCCAGATCAGCACACAAATATTTTAGAAATTTGAAGGCTTCTTTAGGATGCTTGCATCCCTTAGGAATGGCATAGCCCCAGCTTTCCACATAATATGCATCCTCTAATTTCCCACCCACTGGTATCGGAAAAGTCGTGCACCCATACCGCACATTGGGGGCGAAACGCTTAAGATAGTCTAGCTCCCACCAACCTCCAGGATACATTGCGAGAGCACCTGTATAAAATGGGTTCTGTTGTTGTCCTCCGTAGCTCTGGTTAAATGCTCCAATCTTAGTAATGTTATATTTCTTAGCATTCTGTGCAATCCACTCAAGGGCTTCTATTGCTTTCGGGTGATCAAGGGTAAATTTCCTGTTAGCCTCGTCATAGAGCTTTGCCCCAAACACGAAACTTATATAGTGCAATCCCCCAGCGTTTGGAACCATACCAAGCCTAACAATGTTTCCAGCGGAATCATATTTCGTGATCTTTGCCATACTCTCATCAAGTTCCGGTATCGTCTTGGGCGGACGCTCAGGATCTAAACCACATTCCTTAAAAAGATCCTTGTTCCAGAAAAACCCATAATTAGGGTCGAACCCACCCGGTAGCGAATAGACGTGCCCTTCCCACGTTGCCTGCCGCCATGCCATGGGGTGGAAATCATCTCCGCTAAGCCCCTCCTCCCTAAGATAATCATCAAGTGGAAGAAGCACGCCCCGCGAAGCTAGCTCACAAGCCCATAAAGTCCCGTGCACGTAGGTCAAATCCGGGACGGTTCGAGCCGCTATCGCCGTGAGGAGCTTATCTCTCAAGTTGGGTGTAAAGATCACCTTCACCTCAATATTGGGGTTGAATTTCATGAAATCGTTCGCGACCTTCTGCACCCGTTCATTCAGGTCCCCACCCCACGGCTGCCACACTGTAAGCGTGACCCTTCGGGCGGCAAGGGAACTGGCCGAAATCGAAAGCAAGAAGGTGGCCAGCAATACTATGGCAAAAGTTAACCTTTTCATGCTTCACACCTCACAAACTAACTTTTAGGCTATCGCCTTCATTAGGGAACGTAATAGAAGGACCCCTCTCAACTTAGCCCCCATTCCTGGCGATTTCCCTATAGCTTGCCTTGACTACCTCCCACACCTTGTCATGGTCCGCACCGCCGTCCAGCACATGAGCTCCAGGTTCCCCCCTATACGCCCAAACTGCCAGCATGTCGGCCCCCATCTCCGCTGCACGGCGGATGCTCCGCATTATGTCACCCTCCCTATTGGGCGGCACCCATACCGCCTGTACCCATATCTGACACAGCTTCCCGTAAGTATGCGCCAGTCTTATTGCGTCTTTCGCATTCTTCTCAAAATATGTAAAGTCCTTTGAGTGAATCCAATAAGGGTCTGTTGAGAATACATCAAGATCCCTCAGTTTGGCAAATGGCTCCCAATCTATGACTCCGTACCATCCGGGGGAGGAGGGACTATTATTCACATCCCGGTCCCAACTCATGAGACATAGGACGTTTTCTCCACCACCAAGCTTCTTAGCATGACCAAGCAATTCTTCCAGGAATTCAAGCAATATACCCTGTCTAAACTCAATTACTTCCTTATCCAATTGCCTAGGCATAGGTCGGCCATATCTCTTTTCAAATAGATCCCTACATCGAGGACAATAGCATGCCCATTGGTTCGGGAAATCCTTAGAGCCTACAAATCTCGGCTCATCCCAAAACATTCCGTCTGGCTTCAGATATTCAATGATATCCGAAACTACGTCATATAGCCACTTCCTATATTCCTTATCAGTAGGACAGCAGGTTTCCCCGTGTTCGGGCCGGGTCCCGTCATTGAACACCTGGACACTCTCTGGATGTTTCATCTGATATACCCCGCACGGAAGGGTTGTGGCGAATGTCCCAAAACCGTGCATATTGATGTAAACCTTCAATCCAAGTTCCCCAGCAACTTCCCTGATGTAACGCCGAGCCTTTCTGTAATAGAACCAGTCAACTTCATTTACAGTGAGATTGATAGAAGTACACCCTGCATCCATGATTTCCTCCAAATCCGCCCTTGCGTGATGCGGATAAACACACCCAATATATGCCACATTTCTATCACGAACCATGGTTATGTCACCCCAACTTTGCTAGTTTTGGTATTCAAACCCCTATACCGCCCCACAGGAGTATCATTCAGAGGAATGCAAATATCCACCTGGGGTCGGATCCATTTCTGCCCAGCGATCTAGGATCCCCCGCCGACAACCCTCATATCCAATACGAACGCTCAGTTGATCAGCTTCCCTACCTCCAACCCAAAGCTCTCCGCCACTCCAGGATGGATAACCTTACCGCGGTACACATTCACGCCCTCTCTTAGAGCCTTGTTTTCGGAGATGGCCTGCTCGAACCCCTTATTCGCGAGTTCAAGCACATATGGGAACGTGGCATTGGTGAGGGCATAGGTCGATGTGCGGCCGACTGCGCCCGGCATGTTCGTGACGCAATAATGCACCACCCCGGCCTCCACATAGGTAGGGTTGCCGTGGGTCGTGGGTCTTGAAGTCTCCGCGCAACCTCCCTGGTCTATACAGACATCGATGATCACGGACCCGGGCTTCATCAGGTCAAGCATGTCCCTGGTTATGAGTTTTGGAGCCCTCCTGCCCGGTAGGAGCACCGCGCCTATGACCACATCTGCAATTCTGAGTATTTCCCCTATGGCTTGCTTGTTCGAAAAAAGGGTTGTTACGTTCTCCGGCATGACCTCATCGAGATATCTCAACCTTTGGAGGTTCACATCAAGGAGGAAGACATTTGCCCCCAAGCCTGCTGCGAGCCTTGCCGCATTGGCCCCAACGCTCCCTCCGCCAAGGACTACCACATTCGCAGGAGCCACTCCGGGCACTCCCGCGAGAAGCACCCCGGCTCCCTTTGAAGGGCTCTCCAGGCATTTGGCGGCCTCATGGACGCTCATCCTGCCGGCCACCTCGCTCATAGGCGTAAGAAGAGGAAGCGAACCATTCTCCCTGACGGTTTCATAGGCTATCCCGATTATCTTCTTTTCCAGCATGGCCTCGAGAAGCGCCCTATCTGCGGCGAAATGGAAATAGGTAAAAACCAGCTGGCCCTCACGGAAGAGATCATACTCCTCAGGAAGAGGCTCCTTGATTTTGACGATCATCTCGGCGCGCTGAAAGAGTTCCCTTCTGTCCGGGACGATCTTCGCGCCCACAGCCTCATATTGCTTGTCCTCTATGCCACTTCCAAGCCCAGCGCCTTTCTCTATGAGCACTTCGTGCCCGGCTTCCATCAGGGCTTCGGCCCCCGAAGGGGCCAAAGCCACCCTGTATTCGTATTCCTTGATCTCCTTGGGAACACCTACTATCATTCTCACCGCAGCTCCTTTACCGCTTCCTTCACCGATTGCGCAACATATTCGACTTGCTCATCTGTAAGCTGCGGGTATATGGGAAGATCCAGTTTCTCAGCATAAATTCTCTCCGCCACCGGGCAGAGTCCCTTCTCATACCCCATCTCCTTGAATAGGGTAAGCCAATAGACTGGTATGTAGTGTATCATAGTCTGGATGCCATACTTATCCAGGAGGAGCCCCATGAATTCGTTCTTCTTCTCGGGCTTCTTGTAGTAAAGGTTGTAAAGATGATAGACATGTTTTCTCCCCAAGGGTTCGGGCGGAGTGCCAAGTTCTTCAATTTCTGAAAACTCCCTATTCCAATACTCAGCGATCTTCCTCCTCCGCTCATTCATCTTGTCAAGTTTTCTAAGCTGCACCAATCCCACCGCAGCCTGCGCCTCTGTAACAGATGAATTGGAAGGTATGGCTAAGCCATGCCTTACGCCCAGTATATCGTAGTGATAAGGGATCCAATATCGCTTTTGATTAGTATATTCCCTCATTCCCACAAACCGGTGAAGCTTTGCGTCTTCTGCCCACTCATCGTTGTCTGTAGTGAACATCCCGCCTTCGCCTAAGGTCGTCATGTTTTTTATTGTGTGAAAGCTAAAAGCGCCAATATCTCCAAGGGTCCCGCACTTCCTGCCTTTATACTCAGCCCCTGGGACATGCGCGCAGTCTTCTACTACATAGATGCCCTTGGGTTTTGCAATGGCGTTCACGGCATCCATGTCCACGGGAAGCCCACAGTGGTGCACCACATAGATCGCCTTTGTCTTAGATGTGACCTTCTCCGCTATTGAATTGGGATCAATGTTCATCGTATCATATTCGAGATCCGCAAATACGACCTTGGCCTTCCTCTGAAGCGCTGGCAAGGCTGTCGCCACAAAAGTGATAGCTGGAACTATCACTTCATCCCCCTCACTGATGCCAATGGCATCGGCGGCCATTTCCATCGCACTTGTGCAGTTCGCCACAAAAACGGCATGTTTCGCGCCTATATAGTCAGCGAAGGCCTTTTGAAACTCACTTACGAATTTCCCCATAGTCAGGGATTCACCTTGAATTGCCTGCAAAAGGGCTTCTGCCTCCTCAAGCCCGTATGGACTCCCTACGGAGAGGTAAGGCACCCTAAGCGCCACATTACCGAGGCCCGCCGAATAACTACCTCCATAACTCCCTTCCACCTTTTGCGCCACTGCTTTGGCCAATTTCCTTCCCTCCCAGTCTTTTATCACCGTGAGAAACCAATACCCGGCACGGTTCGAGCTTGGTCATGCATCTAGATTGGCACCCTTTTGGCACCCTTACAGACTGATTATAGATTTCTGAATACCTAAAGCTCTATACAGAACCTTATGAAGAATCTTTAAAATCTTATGATCTTTCAAGAGCCCGATCTCTCAGTTGCTTACGGTAATTGGAGGGAGACATGCCTATCATCTTCTTGAAGACCTGACTAAAATGATTCTGGTCGGGATAGCCCACATTGTAGGCTATTTCACCAATAGAGAGAGAGGAATCTTTCAGGAGATCGGCCGCGCGTTGCATGCGACGCTGGGTAAGATAAAGATGAAAGCTTACCCCCATCTTCTCCCCAAATACGCGGGCGAAATAGGTAGGGCATAAACCCACAACTCTAGCTACATCTGCAAGGGTTATCCTTTCTTTGAGATTCTCCTCAATGAATCTCTCAGTTTGTCTTATAATCTCTTCGTGGGAGTTACTCCCGACCCTTGCCGAACCAACTCTTGCACCAAAAGGTTCCGATCGCTTCAATCTTTCGGCAAGGCCATCCGGAGGACTAAGGCCTAATATCTCCGAAGCTTTCTTTTTATAGACAAGAGCCAGGATTTCTGTATCCATGATATAGGTGGCGAGAAGGGAAAGAAGCTGCGATGCAAGCCTGAGTTTAGACTCTGGTACGATCATGAGACCTCCTATGGCAGACTCTAGCATAGCTGCATTAAAGCGTAATCCCTTCAGATTATCCCTAAATCTATCTACGGCATCAGATTTGGGTGGTTCAGTAAGCACCTGTCCCGTAAGGATATTTCCAACATGGTCTCCTTCTACTATAAGCGGGATCGCAACATTGACTAGTCCAGCATGGCAACGATAAATATGAGGCCTATTCTTCTCTATGGCTTTCCCTACGGCCCTCCGGTCCGAATCACGGCATCGCCCGAGCCCTTCCGGGGATGCTTGCACAAGCCTACAAAGCTGACTCCTATGCGCCCTCGGATAGAAAGTAATGGACTCAAAATCAGAATTACAGACCGAGACTGGGAGTCCAGTCAATTGGTAGAAGATCCTCTGAAACTGAACTAGGGCCTTGATATTAATGACATCAGCAAAGTCTACGTTGATAGGGGAGTTGCCCATACATTACCCCCCCAAATATGGGAAAGTGGAGGCTTGACGGAAGCTGCACGGGCCTCCACCTTCGATTTGACCCAGCCGTCAAAAATGCCCTTATGCACCCTCGCGAAAAGCCAGAAGTTAGGAACCCTATGGGAGGAATCTCTTCACAGGGATCCTGGGCCACACCTCCATTTTCCTGAATCCCTCAGCATAAGCCACCCCGCACTGAAGCCCCCTGAATTTACTTTGGGTAAGCATGAAATCCATGAAGTCTATGTGGTCGTGGTCGCGCATCCATGTAAGCTGGCTTTCATGCTGGGCTAGCATCTGTTTCTTGATTTCAATTACATCAGTGATATCTACATATTCTTGGGGCAGGAAATTGACCCCTGCAAGGGTATCCATGTAGTAGACAGGGGTCACATTAGGATGGAATTCATGCTCTGTCTTGAGCTGGGGCAATGTAGCTGTAAAACTTGCCTCAAATACAAGTTGGGCTGTTGTGGTGTGATCTGGCATATAATCATCAGGCGAATGGGTGATTATGATGTCGGGTTTAGACCTCCGGATGACATCCGTGACCTTGAGCCGCGTCTCCCTGTCAGGGTATATATCAAGGTCGGATATGTCCAGCGAGATAACCTCCGCCCCAATCAGCGCACCCGCCCGCCGGGCCTCCTCTGCCCTTATCCTGGCTAGCTCAGGCCGAGGGATGTAGAAATGGCCAAGATCGCCATTAAGCGCATGGCATATGGTAATCTTATGACCCTGCTTCGCGTATTTTGCAAGGGTCCCACCGCATAATACCTCAACATCATCTGGGTGAGCGCCAATCGCAAGTATGCTCAGTCTCTCTTTGATGTTCTCCGCTTCCATAGTCCAAGCCTCCTAGGACATGTGGATCTCGACGTTATCGGCAACTCCCCCTAGCATCGTATAGGTGCCGGGCGCAGTCTGAAGAATCGAACCGGGCACAAGGGTATTGACTCTCCCATGAGCAACGAGTCTGGCGATAAAGCGCTGCCAGCTTACGCCCCCGCCAAGATCACCATCAAGCCAGAAACTTCTATATTTGGCGCCCATTATCTGGGCAGGTCCGATCGTATTCGCCTTGGGCGGAACCCATGACCAATCTCCTCCAAAGGAGTGGAGAGCATTCTGCATAATGGTCATTGGATGGAGCTCCACGCACCTCGGGCCAGCCTTCATGTAGGCGTCCAGATCATTCCCAAATTCAAGGCCGAGATGAGCCTCCCAGAAGGCTATGTGACCGCACCAGCCGATTCCACCATAGCATACATCGGCACCTCCCAGGTCCTCTATCATCTTTGCATAGGACCCGAGCACATCCTTTGTCGGGAAATGGATCTGGCTCATTGGAGGACGCAGGCGCTCGTCTATCTTCATGAAGAACTGCTCGATCATCGCCTTCTGGAAGGACCCTGGCCAGTCTATTGGCGCTGTATTCCCATCTTCATCTGCATATTCGTCCATATTGAAGGTATGAACGTGCTTGCAGGGGATCCCGAATTCGTTTATCAGCCTTGCCGCCACCGGATACTGGGGCATGGGGCCGACAGGCATTATTGCCACAAACTGCCTCCCCTCATCTAGAGCCTGTTTTATCCTCTTTACGATATCCAAAGCAAACTCGAGATAGAATTCTGCCCGGTCTTCGATCACTCTTATAATGAAATCCGGGTTTGAATGCTTGGTGATATCCTCCTTCTTTATAGCACGGACGCGCTCACACTCTTTGTGATCCTGAAATGGCAGGAATTTCGCAAGCGAGTATCTAAATTCTCCCATGATTCCTCTCTCCTTCGCTCTAGAGACCTGATTGATATAGTTTCATCATGTTCCTACCGGGCAAAAGCCCGTGCCACCTTAAGGATACCTCGGGCAATCAGCTCCATGTGCCTCTCCTCATAGGTGGGATGACAGGGGACGGTAAAGGTCCGCTCCTCGAGCCAGGCAGCGTTCGGACAGTGAACTTTTGAATAATCTACGCTCTCAGGGTTTGCCAATGGGTCTTTGAATGGATATCTGGCGCGCCCGAAGCCATTGTGCTCCTGGTATGCCCTCTCCTTGTAACTCTGCGGCCAGAGCACGTGACCTACGGGAATACCTTCTTTAGCTAGCGCATTCACAAAGGTCTCTTTGTCGCAGGTAAGACGGTCAAGATCAAGAACTATTGGGAAAATCCAAAAACCATTGACCTTACCTTCCTCATTATGAATAGGCAAGTATTTGATCTGGGGACAGTCCTTGAGAGCCGCAATCAGAAACTCGCCATTCCTGCGCCGGTTCTTAAGATTCCACGAATCGAGCCTCTCCATCTCTTTTAGACCGATGAGAGACTGGATTTCGGTCATCCGATAGTTGAAGCCCACTCTGTTATGGATATATGGCAGGGCTTCCTCGAGTTCAAGGAGGTTCATACGGGTTTTCACATCATATCCGTGGTCCCTAAATGACCTGCACTCCCAGGCCAGATCTTCGTTGTTGGTAATGACGCAGCCACCTTCACCGCCGGTAGTAAAGGTCTTGCTCTGGCAAAAGCTGAAGCACCCTACATCTCCGATGGTTCCAACCTTCTTGCCCTTATACATGGCTCCATGGGCTTGAGCACAATCCTCGATCACGTAGAGCTTATGTTTTCTAGCGATCTCCATTATCGGGTCCATTTCACAGACGTTCCCATAGAGATGCACCAAGAGTATGCCCCTAGTCCTGTCGGTTATTTTCGACTCTATGGACTCGGGAGAAATGGTGTGGTCCTTCCTCTGGACATCCGCAAACACGGGGATGGCCCCGGCCTGGCAGATGCAGAAAGACGAAGCTATGAAGGTATACGAGGTTGTGATTACCTCATCCCCAGGGCCTATACCGAGCGCGGCAAGAGCGGTATGGAGCGCAGAAGTCCCGCTTGAGGTCCCTATCCCATATTTCGCACCATTCCATTCGGCGAATTTCTGCTCAAATTCCATCCCGTATTTTCCGGTCCAATAATTGACCTTCCCTGTTATAAGGGGTTCGGTTGCAGCCTTAATGGTCTCCTCGGAGAATTGTGGCCACATCGGGAAACGTTCCCTTGTCACCGGTTCCCCACCATATATCGCTAAGGTCTCTTTACTCACTTATCTTACACCCCTCTCGATTTTGACTTATCTTCCAGCCCTTCATAATTCTAGAGAAACTTTAGAGAAGAATCGTGCGGCCTTCCCTCGCAGACTGGTAGGCAGCCAACATGACTCTAAGGTTCCAAAGTCCCCTCTCCCCTGGATTTGTAGGTTTGTGCCCCTCCCTAATGGCGGCATTCACATCTTCGATCTCAGCCTGGTAGATGTTCACGGGCGCAACCTCCACCTGTTCTTCGGAAGAGTCCTCCCGCCTTTGAGCAGCTTCATAGCCCCGTTTTTCCTTTTCGACCCTGGCGATCATCCTCCCCAGGGAACTCTGTCCTATGGTCCCCCTTGCCTCCACGCTCCCCCGGGTGCCGTAGACCTCCAGCACATTGAGAGCCGAGGCGTCAGGGATGTTGAAGTTGTTGTCTACTATCCCGAAAGCGCCATTTTCGAACTGAAGAGCCACGACGGAACTGTCTTCCACCTCATACTTATGAGTCAGAGTAGCATTAAAGGCACTCACCTTCACCACCCTGCCCATGAACATCTCAAGAAGATCCACGCAATGGCTCCCCATATCCATGAGGGCTCCTCCCCCGCCGAGCTCAGCTACCTGCCGCCAGGCCCCCGGGATATCTGGGTACCAGCACGTGAGCTGCGCTCGCCCTAGAACAGGGTCTCCGAGCTCGCCCTTATTGATCATCTCCTTGAGCCTCACATGGTGGGCGTGAAACCTCATCATGAATCCCACGGCAAGCGTAAGCCCGGCGGTTTCGGCCTTTCCTACCATATCCTCTGCCTCTTTGAGGGTTAGTGCCAGCGGCTTTTCGCATAGGACGTGTTTACCAGCATTAAATGCCAGAAGGGCTTGTTGGTGATGAAGGTGAGTAGGTGTCGCTATATAAACCGCATCTATGTCGTCCCTTGATAGCAGGTCCTCTTCGCGAGAATAAGCTTCGCACCTATATTTCTCACCCACAGCCCTTGCCCGGGCCTCGTCCACATCCATTACTGCAACAAGCTTGGTATCCCGTGCTTTCGTTATGCCCTCGGGAATAGTCCTCCTGTCGGCTATACCACCTGCCCCTATAACACCCCAGCGTACAACCATCTCTCGTCTCCCCCTTCCCCAATGGGACCTAACATATGCGTTTCACTTTTACTGGCCGGCCTGTGCGCGTACTCTCAATAGCCGCAATACCAGCCGCTATGGTCCTGGCCCCTTCCTTGCCATCCATCTCAAGCGGCCTGTCATTCAATATGGCATCCACGAGCTCTGCTACCTCGCCGGTTACGTTGTGATTATTTATGTTTACCGGGATCGCAGCATAGCTCGGCACCTCGGGGCGGTAGGCCTGATATACATAAATCTCGCGGGCTGTATTCTCGGCGATTACAGTTCCTCTCGTCCCATAGAAGGTAGCCCTTATGGTGCAAGGCTTCCGAGCCCTTATTGAGATGCTGATAGCCCATTCTGAGCCCGATAACGCCAGTGCCAAGTTTCTTCATACCACCCCTTCTCCCCTTGATATTTCTTAGTTTTCTTAACTAATACCATAGTGATATTATTCGCTCCCAATGCTGCAAATTCCTTCAATGGCTCAGGATATTTCGAATAAAGTATCTACCTAGATTCGGGAGGCCAGTACCCGGCCTCCAGTCAGAGTTCCATCAGCAAGTCAGCCCCGGTATGCTTCCCGGAGGAGGCCCAGGCACGCATCTATCACGATGCCCGCGGTTTCGGGTACTAGCCGGCTGCTCCTTGCAAGCCTTGGTTCATACCCACCTTCGTTGAATGACCAGGGCATGGGGATATAACCCGCCGCCCCATTAGCTAAGGTCACAACCCCGGTAAACGGAAATGGGCTACCTTGTTTTATTGCAAGACCGATCTCTACGAAAGCCTCGGCAGGTATACCAGAGAGAGCTACGTCTCCAAAGGCCAAAACCTGGAATTCAAGGGTATCTGACTTCCTTTCATCCTCATCCAAAAGCAGAATCTCCCTCGCATAGACTTTCTCAACCAAGAGCGGGTCGTTGGTGAAGTCTATCCCCAGGAGTTCGCTGGCCTTCATTCCTTGATGAATCCCGAGGAGTTCCCGGGCTCGAGCGAGTTCTTCAGATGACGCAGCCCGCCTCTTTATCTCGACGGATTTCTTCCTGACCACAAGCCTCGAAACTGGAATAGGCTTCGCATTACCGAGGGTCTTCAAGACCTCGCCTGCAAGCATCCTTCCTATCCGCTTCGCCTCATCATATCCCTTAAGGCTCGCTATGGCGGCATCCGGATCAGTGGCCAAAACCTCGCTGCGCAGCTCGGAGCGGGCGGCACGTCCCACGTCAATATGGTTAATGTTACCGGAAGTTCCCATGAGATAAAGTGTCTCCGTCCCTTCCCCAATTACAGCCTCGATCTCTCTTGCCATAACCCCGGGGAAATCTGCGCTGATCATGGTGCCCCCAACTACATCCACATGGTTTGCATAGTTGACAAGGATGGCGAGAGTCTTGCCAGAAAGCGCTTTGATATGCACTGCCAGGACCCCTGGATCTGTTGGACCAGCGGCCTTTAATATGTCAGGATTCCCACGGCCCGGATTAGTACGTAAGCTCCCGTCCTTCATGACGTAACGCCTGTTAAAAACAAGCTCGGGAAGAGAACCCCTCCCGCAGGCGACCTCCGCATCCACAAGCCTCTCATTGGCGAGAACTACCACCCCCGCCAGAGATTCGATGAGATTTTCTAGATAGTCGGAGTTCACGCTCCCACTCAAAAGCCCCATTGTGACAGGCCCTGTATGAATATGTGTGGATGTCACCATTATGTTTCCTTCTGGAATGCCTGTTCCGCGGGAGGCACGAGATCTAACCTCAGCCACCTGGCCTTCCGAGAGCATGCAGAGGTCGGCCGAAACTATCGCGATCCTCTCTCCGTCGAATTCAAGCACCATGGCACGACCATGGATTCTATCCAATACCCCAGTTGCTCGTCTTACGTTGAAATAGCCGGCTAATTCCGTCCCTAGCGGGGGCGTAATATCCACCCTTGCGGAACCTGCTCGTAATCCCATATTTCCTCCCCCTTGTTTCGACAAGCTGGTTTATCAAGCCTTCCTTGTGAGGACCCACTCAAGGGGCGCCAATTCTCGAGGCCTTTGGCCTGCCCTGATGGAGTCCACGATCCCAGCAAGTTGGCTGCGTAATTCGAGGAATGCATTGCGCATCATGGTGAGATCCCGCATGAGATGTGGAACTATGAGACCTCTGACCGGACCAGGCTCGACTATCTTATCGAACTCAGCCATAGCCTCCTCTGCCGCCTGCGAAGACGGAGAACCTTGAAGCAGTGCGGCGTACTTCGCCCGAAAGTCTGAGGGCTTATCCACCGTCTCCCGGTTCCAGGACCACTCTGAGAGCGCCAGGTAGTTCCTATGGAAAGCAGGGTCGTATGCTCCATAGGGTTCAATCCCTTCAGCCCCATTCTCATATCCAAGTTTCGTCATAAGCTGGATGTTTTGGAGATAACTTTCGTTGATCATCCAAAAATAATAGCCAATCATGGGATTAACCCACCGCTTGAGCCCGAGCTCTGAACGCAGCGTACGGAAAGATTCGGGCGGTTCGAGTCCGTACCACCACCACTCAAGAACTACCTTATCCTTGAGCCCCCTCTCCTCGATCTGGCGCGCGAATTTGTCTCCAAGCACATCCATATGCCTTACTAATTGGTCATTCCACAGACAGATCTGATCGATACCCTTATCCGAAAGGTGGGACATGAGTCGCAAAAGATATTCAACTAGGAGTTCTTCACGGGTTTTGGCACTGCATTCTTTGCATTTACACCATGGATCCACCGACCGCTTAGGTTCCATGGGATCGATCCCGATCAACGGGTAGATTTCATCCATTCCCATGTGGAAGGAATGAACATCATTGGGAAGCAGGTACCTCTCAATTATCTCGTCATAGATCTTAAACATCATCTCATATGTCTTTGGTGAAGAGAGGCAGAAACCATATCCAGTAGGAAGGCTATTCTCATCCTTTGAGGATACCTCGGGGTAATGCCTTGGAATTAGGGTGTTATGGCCTAGACTGTTGAAATGCGGCCTTACAGTCACATTGTGATCCTTACCATAAGCTATGACCTCGCCAAAGAAATCCTGAGCAAACATAGTAGGAAGGTATTCCAGCGTCACATAACCTGCCTTGCTTGGCGAGTAGTAGCGGATAGTCTTGGGAGTGGCGAGATCTGGATAATTCTTTAAAGGCAGCATAAGAAATTCCGTTATCTTATTGTCATATTGGATGCACCAGCACCCATAGACTCCCACCCCGAGGAAGTTGAGTTTTATTTTGGCCATGAAATCAATAAGCTTTTTCCAATCATCTAGAGTCATGAGGTCGGGGCCCCATTTATCTTCTATGTAAAGCCCTCGATAGCGATAGTCAGGAAAATCGCGTATCTTCACCTTCGGCGCCGCAAGGTTCCCTTCTCTAAGCTCAAGAAGGTTTTCGAGAGTCTTGCAGCCATAGAAGATGCCAGCATGATCATCTCCTGAGAGGAAAACCCCTGCATCGGAGATATCAAGGAAGTAGCCTTGATCATGGCTTCCCAAAGGATAGCGGTTAAGAGCCCACCAATCCTTCGCAATACTCTCGGAAGATCTGCCAATGTAGATAGCCTTACCCTCTCCCGGGCCATCTATGATATTTACGATATTCCCGCATTTCCTGCGGATTGCCATGGCGAGTTCCTCTGCAGCCTGGGTCCCAAAGCGGCCTGCCTCTGGAGTGAGCACAAGATTTACCTGCCTACCGAACTCAAGGTACCCATCCAAAAGGTCCATACACTTCGGTTCCGGGAATAGCTTTCTGGCGATAGACTCCACCCCCAATTTCTTATGACTGCGATAATCCTGGATCTAGAGACCGAACCAGATGCGCAAGATCTCTCATGATAGTATCCTTCATATTTTGACATGGGGAGCATAGAGGGTCGATTGCCTATAAATGAGGGGAGATATGCCGGGCATCTCCCCTCATCTGATGAATATTGAAGAGACTAACAACTATATAGTCTTAGCCCTTATCATATCCACCAGCTCCATAGTTTTCACCGCGTCAGCAAAGCTGCTCGATGGCTCCTTTCCAGCCTTTACGCAGTCGATGAAATGCCGTGATTCTGCGAAGAATCCGTAATACTTATAATTCTCCCCACTACCCGCGATCTCCTTTGTATCTATGACAGTGACTTTTCCGTCCTCATAAATGAAACCCTTATCGTTGGGATTTAAAAAGGCGCTTACACCAGGAGCGTGGATCTCGAATGTATGTATCCTCGTGCCGACGTTCCAGTTCGTGAGGAGGATCCCCGATACCCCGTTTTCGAAACGCACTATGGCATTCCAGCTATTAGGCACAACATCATCATACTGGCTCTCAAGAGACGCGACCTCCATGGCATCGCTTCCGGCCATCCACCTTAGCGCATCTACAGCGTGAATGGCATCGCAACCTATGACATCTACAACGCCATCATAGTAAACAGCGGAAGATTTCTTATAGAACGTGGCAACAACCTGATTTATCTTTCCGCGTTCCTCAACATACCGTTTCCCATAGGTCATCATTGGTATATACCTTCGATTGAAGCCCACCATCGTGATACATCCATTTTCAGCGGCTATCCTCGCCATGGACTTCGCCTGAAATGTGGTTACTGCCGGCGGTTTTTCGATGAAAACATGAAGGCCTCTCTTGAGCGCGTAAATAACGATGTCAAATAGATGATGGGGAGGCATGAGAATATATACCGCATCCAGGCGCTCCCTTTCGATCATTTCCTTATAGTCTATATACCGCCTGGTAATGTTGAATCTATCCGCTGTGGCATTGAGTTTGCTCTCGACAAGATCGCATATAGCAACCATATTGACGTCCGGGAATTCAGCAAGTGATGGGTAATGCACGGAATTGGCCATAGACCCCGCGCCGATAAGCCCCACGTTGACCTTCTCCAACACAGCCTACCATCCTTTCACTGTTCATTCATGCCTGCACGCTCAATTAGGCAAACCTCAAAGGATAATCTCCATCCGGAAAAATGCGCGTCGCGGTCTTCATCATTTTGACGGTGCTGCCGCAGCCGCATGGGATTTGTCTAAGCTATATAAGATAGGCTCTCCTTCTTGACGGGATTAATGGGAGCCTCGCCTGCCACAAAACGCTCGATTTCTTCCGTTGCGTATCTTCCGAGCCTGAAGAGGCCATTGGTTACAACGCCGGCAATGTGGGGCGTTAAAATAACATTAGGAAGTGAGCGAAGGGCGCTGTCTTTTGTCGGCGGCTCAGGATCCGTAACGTCGATGCAGGCCCAGATCCTCCCCTTCTTGAGTTCGGCTATCAAGTCTTCCTCGTTTATTATCGAACCCCGTGCCGTATTGATTAGGATAGCGTTATCCTTCATTAGCCTAAGGTTATCCTTGTTCAGCATATGCCGGGTCGCAGGGATAGCTGGCGCGTGAACCGATACCACATCAGATTTCATCAGAAGTTCATCGAGCTCGACCTTCCGGGCGCCGAGTTCACGGATTTTATCCGCAGACCATATAGGATCATAAACCAGGATCTCAACTTCGAAATTCCGGAGAAGCTTGATATAATGCCTGCCTACATTGCTTGCCCCTATAACTCCTACGGTTATCTCAAAGAGCTCCCGGCAATCGTCAATGGCTGCCTGATTTTCACGCCATAGCCCCTGACGCGTAAGCGCTGAGAGCCTCCAGATGTTCTTGAGCGAGGTAATTGTGAGACCAAGGGCCGTTTCCGCAACCCCGATCGCGATCGCGGGGGAGCCGCTGGTCACAATGATATTCCTCTCCCAGACGGCATCTGAGACAATACCCTTTACGGTGCCTGCGGCATGCACGACCAGCCTGAGATCTGGAGCCTTGTCAAGGATCTCCGCTGTAAGCATCGGGCATCCCCATGATGTAATACACGCTGAAGCCCCCTCAAGGACCTGCTCCACGTCAGCTGATGTGGGGTTCTCATCTTTGGAATTGATGACAACATCAGCCACCTGCCGAAGCCTTTCGAGATACTCTTCCTTGAAGAGCTTCTTAGTTAAAGCATGGCTCTGCAGCAGTGCAATCCTGGGTTTCATTGACATCTCCCCTTCCAAGGCGTCTCCCAAATTGCTGATACTCTGTCTTCATTCGGGAGCGCTAGAACTAGTACTGTCCCTTCCATTTATTTATCCTGTACTGATTTGTATAAGCCTTCCCATCGAAACCATCATCATAAGGAAGTTCATCCAAATAGACAGCCATTCCCGTTTTCCGCGCCCTTTGGGCCGCAAGCTGTATCTTCACGGCTTCCAGGAGTTGCTCTAAGGGGAGGGGAGCCTCACCTTTGCAGAGCATTTCATGGAAGCGCTCGATGATGGCATCATATATTTTAGAACTGTCCACAGTAATAGCCTTCAGTCCTTTAGAAGTGGAGACTATTAAAAACCACTCATGGACTGGGGCCGAAAGCTGATAGACCACCATGGTGCCGTCGGAATATCTAGCTTCGAATAATTCGCTCTGGCCTCTGGATCCGAGGTGTTGAACGTATCTGACCCCAGTGCCTAGAACTCCTTGGAACATCTCTACCGTATGGATGCCATAGCTGAAGAAGTCACCTGGGCCGCTCGCGAAAGCGCAAGAAACATCCCCAAACTCCTTCATTTGAGATTTGAGGGTTGCTACCTCCCTGGCGAACCTCAGGCTGGAACCCCCCATGATTGGAACATCGGGATGTTTCCTGTGAAGCGCGAGGAGTCTGTCTATATCGCGGAGCTTGCCAACCATTGGTTTGTCAATCAAGACAGGCTTCTTGGCCTCTACAAAGGGTATGGCTTTATCGACATGTACATCCCAGTCCACCCCGTGAATGATTGCCGCGTCCACCAATGGCGCCATATCGGGAAGCGAATCGACTACGGTTTCTATCCCGTTTTTCTGAGCAAATTCCTCCACATAGCTTCTAGGGTTCACTGCACCAGAATCCCATACCGCTACCACCTTCATATCACCATAGGCATTGATCTTTGGCACCCAGGCGACAGGATGTGAAGTATCAAGGTCTACTACCCCTATCTTAAACATGCTATGCCCTCCAAGCTACGTAATTATTATGAAAATCGATCACCCCAGAGTACCTACGAGGCGACGATGGTCTCTCCATATCCGAGTCCGAGCCCCCCAATGCTTCCAGTCATGACACGACCTTGTCTTACTGTAAATACATCCAAATGGGCTTCTTGGATTTCCTTATCGGCCCAGGGAATATATTGGCGGGAATTATACTCTACACCCATGATTGGATTTATCCGTGCAGCGAGCCCTACAGACTGGATGAGGGAAAAGCCAGGATTCGTAAGATCCTGAACTGAATAGGACTTGCCCTCCTGTTCGCATTTCGCCATGCACAAGAGCGTGAATGAATGACCTTTACACGTTTTGAGGGCTAAGCCAGACCATCCTAGTCCGAGAGCCACGTCAACAGCATGGAGAGTCGTTACTCCCTCATCCGCCAGGACAGGCTTGATGGCTGCGAGAGGTCGCATATCAAAACGGTGGGCCTCAAGATCGCGCTCCGTTGGCTGTTCTACATAGAGGAGAGCGTCAAAGGCTTCCTTCTTCTCGGCTTTGAGCTTTTTGAGAAGCTCAACCATATATTCCGGGCTATCGCACATCTCATTCGTATCCACGGAAAAATAGAATTCCGGGTTGCCCATATAGCCCGCATTCTCCATGACCACATCCGCTACCTCGATGATACGCCGAGTATCCCAATCGAGGTCATTACCCTTTAGCTTTATCTTGAAGCAGAAGATGCCATCCCGCCTGATCCACTCATCGAGGCTCACGGGTAGCCCATCCTTCGGGTCCGAATCCGTGATATCCTCCTTCCGGAGTTTATCCTTGCCCCCTACAAGGTGAAACACAGGAAGGCTAGTTGTGTAGTTCTTACGAATGTAGTCCGAAATATATTTACCCCGGTAATCAGATCCCAGATATGCGCTGAGGTCATGTTCCATAAACTCTGGACCATAGGCATCATAAGAGGAGACTCCATTCGCTGCCCCGAATGCATCATGAAGCGCGGCATCAACGGGAGCCATACAAAGCTTGGCCGCAAGCTGTGGGATGGGCTCTCCAAGGTCGAGCTCTTTCTCAACTTCCCGGGATATCCTTTCGAGTTCCCCTACAGTATCCATGTAAATGTCAACTGGATGAGCGTAAGTCCGGTATTCCGAGATCAGCCTCGCATATTTTCGGCCGATCTCCCGCATGGCGGTGTCCTTTTTCTCATGCGTTATATGGGGTGTAGGAAACCCCCAGAGGTCGCTCAAAAGGACATTTCCAAGGCCTATGGCCCTCTTACCTTTCCTATTTTCAACTTCTAATCTAACCGTGAAGGAGGTGACGCTTTTTATGACCCCTGCCCCAAAGGCGAGCGGTACTCTAAAAATCTCATCTTTAAAATCACAATTGGCCTCAATCGGCCTTATATCCGAGAGCACCAACCTCATCCCCATTCAACGCGAAGTCTTGGCGATTACACCATAGGTCTCAGGTCGCCTATCTCTTAGCATCTCAACCTTGAAATCCTGCCAGCCCGCCTTTGTGAAGGAATGCTTGATCACGGGCAGGTCCAGGTCAACCGTGGTTGTGGCTATCCCCTGTGTCCGGCCGGCTTCCACCAAGATCATCCCGTCAGGCCCTATAACCCCACTCCTTCCTACCATCATCCCTGGGCGCCAGCCTTCACCAGGACGCCGACCGAAGCAACACGACACAATGTAGACAGCGTTATCGATGGCCCTAGAACGGAGTGTGATATCCCAGACCTCATCCCCCCATCCCGATTGGACGTGGGGCCAGAAGATGATCTCGGCTCCATTCAAGGCAAGACATCTTGCGCTCTCGGGGAAGCTATTATCATGGCATATCATAACTCCGAGTTTCGCGAAACCAAGATCAAAAACAGGCCAGCTGTCTCCTGGCAATATCCCGCGATCACGCTCTCCTCGTGTACAATGCACCTTGAAATAGCGGCCGACTATCTTTCCTTCCTTTGATATCACCCAGGCAACATTCCTAAGCGTCTCCCCATAGAGTCCGACCACAGGGGCAATCATACTTACACCCAATCGACGAGCCAGTCCGCAGAGCGTCTTTGCAAGCCCCCCTTCCTCAGGCTCAGCAAACCTAACAAATTCATCTGAGGTTTCCGCTACACCAACCACCTGAAAGACCTCGGGAAGGCAAACTATATCGGATCCCCTGCCTGCGGCCTCCTCTATCATCTCAAAAGCGACTCTCACATTATAGTCGCGTTTCTCTTCCAGGGAGCCTTCCCCGTGATAGTCGGGAAGCTGGATTGCACTGATGGTGATTCTTCTGCTCATGAACTCTCCTCCCTTCCGGTGCCCTTATATAGACATAATCAGCTCCTGGATAAAGTCCCTCTCATTCTGGTCTAGCCACTCAAGAGGCGGCCTTACACATTTTAACCTATCCCAATAAGCTCCAGTGAGTGTAACCGTAGAACCCATTTTGACCGGCTGCTCCCCCAAATAAGCAAATTTACAGCTTAAGCCCGGTTAGGGCGATGCCCTCCACAAAGTAACGCTGGAGAACCAGGTAGGTAGATTCTTTGCATCTGCCCCTGCTTTAGCGATGTGGGCCTTATTGTAGGTAGGGATATGGATATTTTGAAGTATGGGAAGAACATAGAGTTCCCCTTTCCATTTTAGAGCACCCAGAGCTTTGAAATCCTTAAGATCCTCCTGAGTCATGTATTTATCTAATGGTACAAGAGCGCCTATGTCTGCATATGTCGGGAAGATGTCCTCGTTCAGGTACGCCACATCCGGAGCAGATTTAGAAGCTATGGCAGTCATCATCCGCTCTGCTCTAGCTTCCCAGGGGAAGAACTCAATTTTCACGGCAATATCAGGGTTTTCTTTTTCAAATTTTTGGATTATGGGACCAAAGAACTCGGCCATGTCGTCCTGAAAGATCGGAAACGCCCACATGGTCACAGTCACCTTAGCTGAAGCCCCTACTCCCCAAAGAGAAAGTATAAACAACATGGATAAAAGACAAAAGAGAAGTCTAGTGAATTTTGGCCTCATGGTATATATCTTCCTCCTCACCCGAACTTTAGGTTATTCTAATAGAAACTTTGCCCATCTAAGTCCCGGTATCTAATGGAATAAATAGGAGAGCATTTCCCACCCCCTCCGGTCCCGTAGGTATAGACTTCCATGATAAGTTAGGGTCCCACCATCTATGCATCTATAGATGACCAAGCTCAAATCAAAATATGAGCTGATCTTGCGCGGCGCGCCCGGCAACCGAGTGATGACACAGCTGGGTTACCTTTCAACTCTGGACTTGGCAATCTATAGCAGTAGCATCGATATGGCTACACTCCATTAAAGCCACTTCCTCAGAAAAGCAAGTCCGGTATCATACCTGATCTCATGGCCACCCTCATGGAGGTCTATCAGGATCCTTTCCGATAGTCCTAATCTCTCGTAATGGCCCTTGGCTTCCTTAAATTCCTCCAGCACAAATGGCCACCACGAAACCCCATCGGCTTTGCCCGTCTGGATAAGCAAGGGCCTGGGGCAGATAAGAGAAACAAGATCACTATCACTAAATTCCCGGAGCCAGCCTGGGATGAAGGCGTGTTCCTCTTCGGTTGAAAGGAAACAGCTATACCTTGGATCATCAATAATCATCTTCGTTAGGCGATGGTTGAAGAAGGCGCAGATTATCCCCACCTTAATCCTCGCCTCGAGAGGAAGTGTAAGTAGCGTATAAGCCCCTCCGAGACTTATCCCCCACATCCCTATACGCTGTTGATCCACCTCTGGCAAATTGGATACATAGTCAATAAGCCGCCTCAGCTTTGAGACCTCGAGACCAAACAAGGTCTTACCCAGCAAAAGAGCCATCCTAGTATACCTAGCTCTGGGCTTGATCCCAGATATATTCAAAGGTGCCAAAACTGCATAACCATCCCTAGCCAATCTATAACCGAAGCCGTGATAGGCGGTTTCGAGGAAACCAAACACATTCTCCGGAGAGGATAGTATCCCATGCTGCGAGATAACTAGCGGGAAAGGAGCCTTACCCCCCTTGGGCAGGGCCAAAACGGCCCTACATCGAAGACTACCGCTAAATCTTATGGAAACCCAGCGGGCAATTACCTTATCGTCTTCCAGAAAAGGCTCATCCTTAACTTCAAAGTCACCCTCCGGACGGAATTCGCCTAGAGCTTCCTGCCATCGCTTCCGGTTCGGTTCTACTGAAGTAAGGAATCGCTCAAGAGATGTATAATCCCTTAACCACAGGCTCCTTTGTCTTTCGGGATAACCCGCTATACAAAGCTCCCTAAGGTAATCTTCAGTCTCACGACGCTGAAGACTCTGTGTATCCTCGATAGTACGCCTGATAAAATCTTCAGAGAGTTCCTTGATATTACTGTATTCCATGGCCCTCGCCCCTCTCGCTATCAGGAAATGCCCACCCAACCTTTACTATAGGTCAACTACAGCAGCGTCGGCCCGCCCCTCCTCTATGTCGGCCGCTGTCTGGATCATCCTAGCGATATCCCACTTAGGCTGGTACCCGATCCAGCTTTTGGCCTTACTAATATCAAGATCAAACACCCACCTGACGGGGACACGCCATTGGAGCACCTCCTGACCCTTTATACGGGCCAGAATCTCCGCTGCCTCTGGATACGTGATCGGGCGCGGGGCTGCTGCATTAAAGGCCTCCCCCACAGCGGCAGGGCTTTCAAGAGCACATATCAGCCCGTGCGCCGCGTCACTCGCATGGATAAGCTGATAAATCCATGGCCTGCCTTCCATATCAGTTATGGCACATGGTTGTTGAGGCGAGGACGCGGCCCTCTCGAGTTCATGCCATAACTCTGTCCCGTCTGGCATATAAAGGGCACTCTTAGTGTGTTGCTGACCTATCTTTAAAATGGTTGAAACGAAACCCACTGTCCACCGGCTAAGAACCGCTGTACCCGAGACAATCCCCGACGGGCGAATCATACTCACCCTCATGCCAGTCTCACGGCTGAGAGCCTGGACGACCGCCTCTCCAGCTAATTTGGAGGCTGCATAGGTGCCTATCGGCCTTGTTGGATGAAGCTCATCCACGGGATTGTATGCTGTGGCTAAAATCTGGGAGTCATTCGGATAGACACTTGATGAGCTTGTATATACAAAACGCTGTAACTTATCAGCATGACGGGATGCTGCATAGGCAATGTTATAGGTGGCTTGCACATTGTTAGCAAAGAACTCCGACTGCGACATCCCTGGCAATGGCCCTACAAGGTTGGCAGTATGGATTATTGCGTCGACGCCTTCTGCAACCTTGATGGCTGTATCCACGTCCATCAGGTTCCCCTCAACAACCTCAATGCCAAGCCCGTCAATACGCTTGCGATTAGGGTCTTCCGGCAATATAAGACCTCGCACTTCATAATTCTTCTCAAGCAATTGACGAACCAAGCGACTGCCGACCTGCCCTGCCGCACCTGTCACTAGAACTTTGGCCATAAGCGATCCTCTCCAATCATGTTACCCTGGCGTATTTTCTGATAGTCCTCTCTGGGCATTACGGTAACTGGCTTCATGGATCAGATCATTGCTTCCTTGGTTTGCCCCGACAGTGATGCCTTAATTCGACTTAATAAGTAATCCTATAGCAATTCTAAAGTTCCCTATTCAGGGACATTTCCCTTTGGACTATTGTGATATAGATTTGCATAATTGTGCTGAAGACATCTTATATTCTGCAGGTAACGCTCTCCATTTGATCATCTTTTGGATCTATCACATCTGCGGGCTTTTGTCTCATTTTATGGGCTGCGGGAGCCAACCCTTGGTACCTTGTCGCGAGTCTCTATCGGGCCACCGATGCCCTTGTATACTGCAGCGTTCTCTGCAGCCCCCTCCCATAACCCCAGGAGGTGCTCTTTGCCATCCATGCCCATGCCAGGTGCAATGGCCTTTAGCACATCTCCCTTGGGCTCCTCACCGCGCTTTCCTTCAGTGTTATACCAAAGTCCGTACAGTGAGCCCCAGTAGGTTGATATGAATCCAGTCCCCAAATAAAGCTATTTTCCAATAGGATAACGCCCACGTTCTTTGACATAAGCAACAAGATCAACTAGGGTATCTGGTGAAACGCCCGGATATGTCTCTCCGCCGATGGCAAACTCATAGCCTCCCCTGGGGGCAGCAACCTTAATGGCGTGATCAATCTTGTCTTTGGCCGCACCGTCAAGCCCATTATAAAGGTCCCTACAGTTTAATCCGCCATGGATGACCGTCTTACCTTTCATATGCCTGACCGCAACATCAATATCGCTAAATCCGCCTATGTCCATCATGTCTACCTTCAGATCCTGTGTAATCATCTGAAAGAGGTGATCGGAGGGGCCGTCTGTATGGAGATAGCGTCCCTCCTTTCCATAGATCTCGTACAGCTTCCTGTCGTAAGGAAGTACCATCTTGCGGTACATCTCTGGAGAAATGAAGCATGCATTATCATTCGCAAGCCCCAGATGCGTGGTCCTAACCCCGGAACGCCTGTCTGCATAGTCTATAAGCTTACAAAAGGCCGTAAACATCTTCTGAAGAAGCCTATCCATGGCCTCCGGTTCCGTGTAAAGATAGGTATAAACCATAGCAGGATTCATTATGGCACAGGCTGCGGAGAGGGGTGGATGAATGGTCAGACGGGCATGCTCCTGCACAGGCACTTTCGCGCCTATTTTACGGGCCAGGGCTTTGAATTCCTCAAACCTGTCGTAGTACCATCTTACCTTTGGTACATCCTCAGGATCAGGGATCTCAAGGGCATCTATGTCACTTACATCGTTAAGGATGTGCACGATTCGGGGAGAGGTATCATCCGGATACTCAATAGGGCACTCGAAATATATCCCCTCTGCAACGGGACCAAGGTCATAGGTAAGCACGTAATTAGTCCTGTCATCCTTGTGATTCTCAAGCCTCCATTCAAATCCCTTGATCTGCACCTCTATCGAGACTTCAAGATCGGTATAGTAATCGCGTATGTTATAACCGAAGAGTCTACTCCAATAGCTGCCGTATTCGCTGATGTTTATTGGTACCCTATCAGGCTCCCTGAAGCTGAACGCTATCTGTTTGCGCCTTTCCGCCTCCTCCAGGTGTCTCATATATTTATCCAAGGCAAACTGGAACATTTCTTTTGCCCCCTATGCTACTCAACATCTGAACTTCTTATTGGCGAAGATAGAACGCAACACCGGGTCTTGAACATTCTGACGTAAATAACGCAACGCAGGCTAGGCCATCGATGGGGACGTTCCTTATGACGCGATAATTCCCTTTCTTTTCACCTTCCACTAGAACTGGGTAATCTGTCATCTTACCTACCATGTAGTATTGCCAATCAATATCCCCGGCCAGGGCTTTCATTAATGTGACGGAGTCATTCTCGACCTTATCGCGGACTATCCTATCAATGTTAGGTAACTGATTTCCGATGAATTTCTCTCCGCTCCGCGATTTTCTTTTGGATTATTGTGAGATAAATTTTTTGCACTATTGTGTTAAACAAATGGATGAATCCCGTAATGTTTCCTGAATAGAGCGACGCCTCGAACCTTCCCTGTATTCCACAGGCGATAAGCCCTCGACCTTCTTGAATACCCTGGTGAAGTATTGCGGGCTCTTGTAGCCAACACGGGTGGCTATAGACCCTATAGACAGGTCGCCTTCCCGCAGAAGATGTCTGGCATGCTCAATACGAATAAGCGTGAGGTATTCTATGGGTGAATACCCCATGCATACCTGGAAAATCCGCGAGAGATAACTTGGACTTACGAAAACCTCCTTTGCGATCTTCTTCCGGTCCAGGTCCTCAAAGTAGTGCCGCTCTATATAACATTTCGCCTTTGATGCGATCTCCTGAAGGCGTGGATCAAAGAAGCTTATCGTCTGTATTCTATTTCCAGACATCAAGCTCTCAGGACGAGCTTGCAAAATCCGAAAGACCCTTATCACTAGGTTGAGGAGAGATAGCATTACCTCAGCCTTCCAACCATCCCTAGCATTGGCTATCTCCTCCAACACATGAGAAACGATCCGGGACAACCCCTGCTTGTCATGGATAGTTCCGCTGATTCCCTTCAAAACCGGGAATACGTCGGCAGTGACGGAGAAATCGAATTTGACATCAAAGACATGACAGCTTAACCTGGGTCCCTGCCTGAATTCGTGGTAGATCCCCGGCTCTACTAATACGAGGTCCCTGGGCCTGAGAAAAAAGACCCGATCTTTATTGAAACGCAGCTCGGTGCCGCCATCAATTACATAGAATATCTGCCAATGATCATGCGCATGAGACTCAAGAATACAATGAGGTTGCCACTCTACCTCAAGAAGATCTATGATATGTACCTTGAAGATCGCGGGCAATACCTCTGAAAATCTCCTCATTACCCGCTGGTTTAAAGAAGGTGTAGCTGTTGAAGGCGATCCGGATTCCTTACAGGATTCCCCGAGCATGAAAATCACCTCTACGAGCGATGCCATCGTTTTCCACCTGTAATTCTGATATCCTCCCACGGCTGAAGCCTATAGGCTTTTCCATACGGGTTTCGCAATGTCTTTGGCCGGATTCTGGATTGGGTCTAGCACGAGATCATGGCAGGAACTTACGAGAACTTGTTGTATAGATCAAGTATAGCCTGCGCTGCCAAAATTGTGAACTAGTAAAGAGGTGGGACTATAATATGCAATTGGCCATAATTGGCGATGAAATCAGCCAAGACCCTGATGAGGTATTGTCCGCGATGATCCAAACAGGGATCCGCTATCTGGAGATTCGAATGATCGAAGGGCATAATGTCCTCGATCTTTCTGATGACAAGCTTCTGAGTCTTAGAAGATTGCTTGAACGCTCCGGGATTGAGGTCTGCGCGATCGCCGCTCCACTCTTTAAAACGCCACTAGAAGGAGACCATGGGGTGGCCGATGGAGCTAACCCAGATCCCTTTATGATAGCGGAGGGCGGCTTTTCACGCCACCTAGAGCTTCTAGAAAAGGCGGTCTGGATTGCAAGACTATTCAACACCAGGTTGATCAGGTGCTTCAGCTTCATGGGAACGAAACCTTACAATGATGTTTTGCCTCAGATCGTCCAGCATCTTTCCGAAGCTGCTCGGAAAGCCGAGGAGGCAGATGTAGTTCTATGCATTGAGAATGAACCATCCTGCTATGCCAGGACATCAGGGCAGATTCGCGAGCTTTTGGCGCAGATTCCTTCCGCGCATATCGCAGCTCTCTGGGACCCAGGCAATGCATATTACGTTGGCGAGAAGGATTTAATGAAGGGCTTCCACAATATACGGGAGCGAGTTGCTCATATTCATCTTAAAGACATTATACTGCGGGACGATACCTCATCATCAGAAGATCATATATCAGGATCAGCGGATATAACTAAGCAAGGTAGCCAAGGAGGAACTTGTGAATTTACGGTTGTAGGAAGAGGGATTCTTGACTATCCTGGTCAGATTGCCATGTGGCGCAATTCGGGCTACACTGGTTTCCTAAGCCTTGAGCCCCATCTCTCCATAGGAAAAGGTTCTATATCGGGAGCTATCCAGTCTATCCAATCGGTTCAGGCAATGCTCCGTCCGTCCCAACGTTAGCTTTTCACCACGTGGCAGCCCGCAAAGGCTGACCTATATTCGGTGAGACCGTTGATTTCTCCCACTTTGTAGCAATGTAGCGCGGTGAAACTCCGGAAAACGGCCCCAGTGCAAGACCAAACTGGTAACTGCTGGGGAAGATAAACAGTCTCTTCACCTACTTACCCTGTGCTTGAGACCCGAAACCGAATCGAAATCTTGAATGATTGGGAGGGCTGCAAGTGCCATGCCATATACAATAATCGACTGCCACCACCATATGACAGTTGCACCGAAATACGTCGAGAATTTGCTAACCGAATGCGACCACTTAAATATTGAGAAGGTCTGTTTAATCGCCCCCATGGTAGACAATGGAAACGAGCTGCTGAGAAAGGAAATCTTGAAGTATTCCGATAGGCTCTGCGGATTTGCGCTCATAAATTGGAGTAATGACAGCCCTGCGACCATAGAACGATACAAAGAACAAGGATTCACAGGCCTTAAATTCATCAATCCTCCTGCTAATTATAATGACCAGAAGTGGTATCCAATTTACGAAAAAGCTGAAGAACTGAAGATGCCAGGGCTTTTTCACCTGGGGATTGTAAGTCGATCTTCCGGTATCGGCGACTATCAAGGTCCCGCCACGTCGGAATCGGCTCGTCACCGAACGTACGTGGATTGCAATATGATGCGTCCCATTTATCTTGATACGATTGCCCGGGCATTCCCCACATGGCAAATCATCGGGGCACATTTGGGCAATCCATGGTATGAAGAGGCGGCCATGGCCTGCAGGTGGAACCCAAATCTTTACTTCGATCTGTCAGGCTCTACATTGAAGGCAAAGTCTGCGGAATTCATCGGTGACTTGTTATGGTGGACCCCATTCACCAGATATAAGGACCCCGAAGGAAGATATGCATGGGAGAAGATCGTCTTCGGAAGCGATGTATCATTCTTTGAAATTCGTGACGTCCTGAATGATTATGAGCAAGTGATGAGGCGGCTAAATATACCACATGAACTGCAAGTGAAAGTCTTTGGTGATACTGCAAGAAAGATCCTGGGTCTTGGTTGAATGAATCAGCAACTTAACCTGGCCGGTTTTGTGCATGATGTCGATGATTATCTAAGACACCATACTGCAAAACCAGCCAGGCTATCGGGATTTATGCTTATCTACCGTTGTTTGATAAAGAATTGCTCAGGATTTAAATAGCCTGGGCTAGAGAATCCATAGCCCAAACTAGCCTTACGTGGGACATTCTTGAAATTCTTTTTAACAACCACTGGCACATTATACCCGCCAAGTATTGGAATAACATACATATTCTTGGCCCATAGTTTGCATATATCCTCAAGTAATTTCTCTCTTTCTTTTGAATCATTGCAAACCAAGATCTTGTTGTAGTCATCTAGGATTCGTAGCGCATCCCCCGTGAGCTTCTCTCCCTCCTTGCCACCACTGCTATACCATGTAGCCCAGAGGGGCCCCATGTACGCATGGAGACCAGGGACAAGGCTTATTGCGGCCAAATCAAAGATGAAGTAATCTGTCCCAAATTCCGTTGTATATCCTAAGAATTGATAGTTATTTGCCTGGACGCGTGGCCACCATAACGAACCCGATATGGCATCCACGGCTGTTCTGATGCCAATAGCTTCCCAATACTTCTGGACCGTCTGCATTACATCAATGTGAATTGAATAACCTAAATTCACTAAAATTGTCAACGTCAGCGGTTTACCATCTGGACGAAGCCTGAAACCATCTTTGTCTCGCTTGCTGAGCCCTATTTCATCAAGAAGCTTATTAGCTTCCTTCGGATTATACTCATAGAACTTGCGTATCTCAGGGTCATTCCCTACAGAAGCCATAGGGAACATCGTATATACTGGGGTCGCCTGGCCAAGGTAGTGCAGCTCATTGATCTCATCGCGATTAATGGCCAGAGAAAGCGCTCGCTTGAATTTCGGGTCTCTCATTAGGTCAAGTAATACATTGTCACCAGGTAGAGTATGGTTCGGGAATATGGCACTTCCTCCCTCGCCGCCATTCCAAAGATAGACATCGTAGCCTCCTTTGTCTCTATTCTCCATGAGTAGCGGGTAGTCTGAAAGCGACAAGTTTCTCCCCTGCATGTCAATTTCTCCTGAGACAGCTCGCATCGCAATCATCTGAATGTCTTGCACTATATCCCATGCTACCCTGTCTATATAAGGCAATTGATTACCCTTGGTATCAACCTTCCAGTAATAAGGATTCCTTTCTGCGATTAATCTGGTGGCAGTAGGACTTGATCTAAGGATCCAGGGCCTCAAAGTTGGCACATCCGGGTTGGTGAAGCATTGGGCTCTCTCAGCAAATAGCTGGAACCAATTATCGAATTTCGCTGCCTTGACCTTGGCGTCAAGTTGAGCTTTCGGAGCATACTTGGGGTGGAATTGCTTCAAATAATGACGTGGGTAATCAAAAAGCCCCACCCCACGGTAACCTGCGAGATATTCCGGGAATAGTGGATAAGGATCAGAAAAGCTGAAGCGGACAGTATATGCGTCGAGTTTTTCGAATTTCATGGGTTTCCCATTCGTCTGCAACCAGTCTGGAAAGACCGGCGTCAATTCCTTGTTGCAGAGGACATCCGTATACCAAAACTCAATGTCATCGGCAGTAAAAGGTTCGCCGTCTGACCATTTCATGCCTTTCCTCAGGTGGAACGTGAAAGTCCTTCCCCCGTTACCTACATCCCAAGACTTGCAAACGTTCGGGATCACTTTCTTGCCTTCCCTATCCCATCTTACCAAAGGCTCATATCCTATGCGAAAGTGCAGTGTCGTATCTGTCGGGCTTAATGCTGCCATGCGCCATGTCCCACCATATTGGCCCACTTCATCTACGGGGGTAATAATCATCGGATCATCGGGGAGCCTTTTCTCTACAGGGGGAAGCTTCCCCTGTTTTACCAGATTCGCGAGCATAGGGGCTTCATTATACTTCCCCGCTGCCAAAACAGATGGGGAAACGCCAATGACAACTGATAACAGAGTAGACAGAAAGCCTATCCATAATTTCTTGGAAAGCATTTTCCATCGTACCTCCTTGCATATCAGAAAATCCTCCTACGAAATCCCCTGTCTCATAGCAGTCGGATTCAAAAGCAGCCACCGACACCCTCACCTTCACCGACATCTGTCATACATACAGGTTGATAGATTAACGCAAACGACCTATCGCACGAAGCAGTGCAATCTTCACCGTTCCCCCGGGGAGCGCGGAATAGCATATTTCCCGGATCTGTACATCAGGGCGAGGATTCCACCATTCATAGGCATATACAGTGACTTCCCTAGCACCCCCTTTCTCGGACCCCACCTCCAGCTTTTCCGGCGTCGTAAAATATGCCAGCGACTCTAGCCAGTCCGGAATCCTGTAATTGGGCAGCTTCTCATCGGGTTCCCGTTTCCAACTTAGATTCCATGCACCGATATTGATTCCATATACCAAGCCTATCTTTTCATAAGCTCCGTCCTCATACGTAACCAGGACCTCCCCGATTACATTGTCGCTGAGATCGGGCTTGCTATAGCTTGGGACAAATGGTATCACGGCGTCACAGGTGTGGATGAGGACTAGCGACTCAAGATGCGCCATTACGGGTATTACGTATCGAGCGCCTCCTTCAATCACAGCTTGGCAGCTTAGACCAGATGTCTCCCCCCACGGGAGAGGCAGCGAAGGTTCCCCGCCTAACCCTACCCCATTCTTGTCTTCTATTGGTAGGTGACTAGGTCTCTTTACTTGACCAGATAATTGATTGCGAATCCCTGGCATCAGTTGGATGATCTCACGCGAGATGTCTTCCCAATCAGTATCCTTTACATCGTCTCTCCAGAGCATATTCGTAGAATAGAGCAGGCTGAATATCTTGCCATCGCGACCGAGCGTAAATTCATCAGCGGCACACCAAGTCGAAAGCTCAGCCCCGAGGACGTTTGCCCTAGCCCCACGCCATTCCCAGCCCCTGAACTCTGGTCCATAGAAATTGCCAAAGATCTCTTGGAATCCATATGCTTCGAAGTAGTCCTGCGTCTCGGGGGTTAAAGACCAATACCAATCCAATATAAGGATATCTTTTGGGAGCATATCAATTGCCGGGTAGGTCTCGGGCATAATCCATTCGTTCCCATGCACTTCATCCCTAACTACTCGCTTCACCCCGCCGTATAGAACCCCATTGCCCCCGACAAAGTTCATGAGCTTTTCTCCCCACATGGCTGTTTTGATACCCCTTGATGCAAGATAATCGTGGATCTTTTTCACGTCCATCGCGAAAAGCTCAGCGCCTGCCTTCCCTTTGCATCTGGGGCAAAGCCCGAGGGAGTATACTTCATCATGTCCAATATGCACAATTTTAGGTTCAAATACCTCTATTACTTCATCCATGAGGTCAAAAAGAAGTTCATAGGTTAGCGGATTGGAGGGGCAATAGGTATCCGGGTAAGGATCCTCTTGCCTTTCTGCAAGTTCCTTATGAGCCTGAAGCATCCAATAGGCATGCCCGAGGCTCTGAATCTCGGGAATCACATCAAGGCAATTCTCTCGCGCTCGTTCTAGAAGCTCTCTTACCTCACTTTTTTCAAGAAATCCCCCATCACCCAGTTCAGCGTGGACGGAATTCTTCCAATAGCCTTGGGAGGCTTGGAGGCCATCCTGACCGCCAGGAAAACTGTTAGCCTCCCTGGCGAATTCCTTCCATGCTTCATTTATTTCCGGGTGTCGATCAAAGCGCATACCTGCCCCAACTTCGATGAACACTGTGTTGTACTTATATCGTCCCAAAAAGTCCAAAAGACGATAGAAATACGGCAGGTGTTCCCTTCCAGGCATGTAAATATGTACACCCCTAATAGGCTTGTATGGCCAGTCCTCAATGAACACACCGGGGATTTCTACCTTACCATCATGGGCTATCGCAAGCTGAAAAAGGGTCACCATCCCATAGAACCATCCCCGAGTGGTATCTGCTTTGATCTGGATATATCCAGGTCTGACATCTATAGAATAATGTTCTGCACCTATAGATGCAGGCCAACTCCCGCTCGCGCTGCCGCGGCTCAATCTCTCGAAAACTATGTAAGGCCCCTTCTCATACACATTGCCGCTATCGCCGATCTCTACATTAATGCCAAACCGCTCGGAAGCATCTTCCTTGAAGCGCAGCAAAAGATGTCGGATATCCACAGCCTCGGTCCGGGCGAGGAGCCGACACCCGGACGTATCATGAGGGAATAACTTGGCCAGAGCAATGCTTCATACGGCATAAGTAATCCGCAAATCGAACACTATTAATGGCCCCTTGGAATACCGGGCGGGGTAGGTACCCCGCCCTCTTCTATCAAAATCCGCCGACTACACTGATAGCACTGCTTCTGCCCTCAGAGCTGTTTAGCCACCAGTGACAGAGCTTGGGCTGGAGGGGGAGCCCAAGGTGTCGTGACCTGCTTACCGTAGCTTCCTTGGAGCTTAGGCTAGTCAACCAGGCATTTGCATTCCTTCGACTTCGGTCGAGGGTAATTGACTTTCAGCCACTATCACTTCATAGGTCTCAAGCTCAGGAAGAATTACCCGGACCTTGTTTTCTTCTTTGAGGAGTTCGAGGTCTTCGTTCCTTCTCAAGGCACGGACTGCCCTTGGGAAAGGAGCGGAAAATCGGATTTCAATGCCCCTTATGGGTAGCAAATCCCTTATAGGTCGCTGCATATCCCCGGTATTGTTTACTAAATGGATGAGAATACGTTCCCCCCGATTATGCGGACTACCTAACCGCTGTCTTCGGACCTCGACCTCCACGGTAGGGGGCGCCAATACGCTTATGGGGGGCTCACTGCCGTATGCCCATTTAACGCTATCTACGAACCATTGCTCATGTTCCCGTATTTTATATCTCGTATAGGCATCCGCAAGGAGGTGTGGGAAATAGACGACCCTACCCCTTCCAATTTCCCTGACAACCACGGCCGGATAGACCGATTCCCCCTTCAGAGCCGAATAAAGCCTGCCGGTTGGGTTCATGAAAATGCATGGCACATCCACCGCATCCGGAAGCGCCCTTACCTTAAGACAGTAAAGAGGCCTGGGCAGAAGCGCCCCTTCTGCAAATGAGGCCGCCGCCCCGTGATGTGCCTTCACCTTGACATACTCCTCAAATGCCGCCGGCACCATGGCACCTTCTATGGCCGAGATCCCGAGGAACTCCGACATGGAGTGGCTTTCCTCTAGCTCCCCGTCCTCATTGTAGCGGCCCGTCTCAAAGCTAGCTACAAGGCCCCCTCCCCGCTCCACGAACCGCCTTATGGCCGACACTTGCTCTTCGCTGAGGCATGCGGAGTTAGGAAGGATCAAAACCTTATAGCGATCTAAGTGTTCATCATCAAGCTGCCCATCCAGGATCACGTCATATGGAATATGAGCCCTTGTCAGCATGTAACAGCTACCCCAAAAGGACCTCCCCTGTATCTCATCGCAGAGTGCCTTGCGTTTCTTCCAATCTATCGCCTTTCCCGCTCCGACATCGGCGATGAGATCCTGTTCCTTTCCGGACCCACCCTCCAGGTAGAGCCCTTCTTCCTTTGATAGATAAAATGCCGAACTCTGCGACGAAAAAAGAACTGCCGCCTCAGCAGCTGACTCTGTAGCGGTATAGTAGTCCTCATTTCGCTCCAAAAATCCAAAGAGATCTCGAATCGGCGCCAGGGCCGCCTCCCTGCTGTGGTCGAGCGCATAATCAAAGACCGCAAACCATGGATTGGCGCCGTTGGCGACTGTCTGTGCTATGGAAATGCGCGTCTCAGCGTCGGGAAGAGGAACATAATGCCATGACCCAAGGGCATGATGGCTAAAGACCACCGCCGGCTTTTCACCCGCCATAAGATGTTTCGCAGTGATAGCCCATGGAATCAAAACCTGATCAAAGGGTCCTGGGTGGAAAAACGATTCTGCACCGTTGAAATGCTGGTATCGCCCCACCTTTTCAATGTTTCTCGCCACACGCCAGCTCCCGGCATGCCAACTTCCTGCGTTGAGAAATACCACGCCTTCAGGATTTCCTTCCCTGACCGCTTTTTCGGCGCCCTTCAAGAAATCTGCCATGGAGTCTTCCCGAAACCTTATGAACTCCTTCCAGAGAGGGCTGCCCCAATCCTCTGAGGCCGGTATCTCTTTCCCTGTCCTTTCCGCAAATCTGGCTCTACACGCATCGCAGTAGCAGCAGCCGGGGAAGATCACTGGACCATCTAGAAAAACGCCGTCGATCCCCGTCTTCATTGCCTCACGTATCAAAAGGTATGCCCAATCCCGCCAGGGGCTATTTACGCAAAACGTTGTGCCGGATCCATAAAGAGGCACAACCTCACCATAGCTTTTCCCGTCTGCCATCCGCTGTTGCCACTCGGGGTGCCTGGTCCCGAAATCATAGGAGTACCAGTGCATATTAAGATAAGCCAAAACCTTTATTCCATATTTCCTTGCAAATGGTAGATATGATCGAAGAAGATCCCAATCCTCAAGTCCCGGGTACTTCTCGAAGAAGGGGGTATTGAACGTGACCTGATATCCTAAACCTGGTGCTATCCCGGGGGTTCCTATTATCCATTCACAGTTCACATGCCATTCTTCCTTTTTGGATCTAGCCAGAATATCAAGATCAGCCTCACGCATTCTGTGAAGCTCAGGACCATAATCAAGTCTCATCATCCTCACGGGACGTTCCCACCACTTCATCTCTATCCCCACCTTCTCAGCCTCTGGCACTTCATCGTTCATATGCAATTCATATATATCCCTGAATGTCAGTTGCCGACAACATATTGAAGATATCAGCGACTCAACCAAAATATTTTCCCATATGATTCTCCATTTCCTCCATCCTCTCCTGCGAAGTTTCCAGCAAACCGATAACCAGTATTAGACGCAGGATATGAGACCTCGCATAATATCTCGGATCCTACATAGCCACAATCACCCCGTAATAAATTAAACTTTCTCTGGTAGAAGGTTCTCTGAAAGGAGGATTTTGGGGAGAATCATGGAATACTTCTTATGGGTATAATAAAAAGTTTAAGAGACTTCCTCTGAGAGCTATCTTACGTTAGCTATTCTCTGAAGATATACTGGTGTATTCTTTTTCTTTTATAGATCTGCGATGTTAATCCTAGAAGTCGCCTCAGACATGAAGGGCATGCGTAAACGGGCGCGGCCGTAATATCCCCGGGTATTGCTCCAGCTTCGAAGTCGGATATCTATAATCAATAATCAATGGCCAATAGAGAAAAGTCTGATATTGGGAATTCTCAGATTTGAAGGGGGGTTTTCATGAAATGATATTGGACGGACATATACATATAAACAGTAGAAAAGGAGACAGGGAAGACTTCTTGAGGCGCCTAAAGAAGGGCGGAGTGGATGGAGGGATAGTATTTTCTATGCCTCCCTCTTCATTCGTCCATATAGGAGATTCAGGTTCCCCAAAGGAACGGTTAGAGAACTTGCTCTATTGGACGGAAACCTGCGACAGCTTGTACCCGTTTTTCTGGGTCGACCCCATTGAAGAGGATGCTGCAGACCAGGTCTTATATGCCGCTGAGCGCGGGGTTTGCGGCTTCAAAGTAATATGCAATAGGTTCTTTCCAGGAGACAAAAGGGCACTTGAGGTGTTTAAGATAATCGCAGAGCTACGGAAGCCAATTCTTTTCCATTCTGGGATATTATATGATGGAACACCATCGTCACAATATAACCGTCCAGCGGGGTTTGAGCCTCTATTAGATGTCAATGGCATAAGGTTCGCCATGGCCCACATATCATGGCCATGGTGTGATGAAATGATAGCCGTCTACGGCAAATATCAAAACTGCCGCGCCAGGCGTCCCGATCTTTCCGTCGAGTTATTCATTGATACTACCCCAGGGACTCCTCCCATCTACCGCGAAGATGCCCTTATGAAGTTATTTAGAGTAGGCTATGAGATAGAGAACAATATTTTCTTTGGTACAGATAACTCTGCCAATGATTATGATTCGGCCAGAGCGAGAGAATTGATCAAGCGGGATAATGACATCTATAGCAAACTCGGTTTGACTGAAGAGGTGGTGAACAAAATATACGAAGGCAACATGAGGAGATTCCTTGGTATATCCTGAATTCATGGACCCCCATCTAGCAGTCTAACGGAAGTATAATGCCAGAGTTTAGGAATCGCCTAATAACCTATAGGACGATGTATTTTTGACGGCTTCGAGAAGCCAATATGTGGGGGTATTACAAATGAAAATCGGTATTATGGGAGAATTGCTGGGGGTTCCCTGGGATACCATTTATGAAAAGGCTGCAGAATTAGGTTTTGACGGGATAGAACTTGGTATCCGAGCGCAGGAATGGCATGAGCGTCCGCTGTCTAATATAGCCAGCCGGCAGGCCATATTTGAGAAGTCCAGACAAAACAAGATGGAGACCTGTTCCCTTTGCTTGCATGGATGGGGAGGAGCGGCTTCCTCTTATATGGTTACATTTATGGTTACATTGTCCTGGAGACATCACCCCTGAAAGATCCCATTGGCTCTGCTCTTAGAAACCTTCGCACAATACGTCGCTATATTTCATAGGCTGGGAGGCATTATCATGTCTATACGCATAGGATTCATAGGCTCCGGAGGTATCGCAGCTTATCATTTGAGCCATCTTGTTCGTATCCCAGAGGCAGAGATAGTCGGGCTCTGTGATGTTAATCCTGCACAGATTGAAAAGACTCGAGAAACCGTGCGAAAGAGCGTCGAGGAATACTTTAAAGCTGGTAGTGCTAAGGAACTCAATGCAAAGGCATATACGGATTATAGAGCCATGTTGCAAAATGAGGATTTAGATGCAGTTTATATCTGCCTCCCACCCTACGCCCATGGGGAGATAGAGCGGGAGGTGATCGAGAGAGGACTCCCATTCTACATAGAAAAGCCGGTGGCAAAAGACATGGCAATAGCGCTCCGTATTCGAGATGCAGTAAAGGAACGTGGGCTTCTGACATCCGTTGGTTATCAAATGCGATACTGGAGTGCCATGAAGAAGGCTAAGGAATTGCTTCAAAACAAGACAATCGGCATGGCCCTTGTTATGCGCTGGGCGACCCTGCCACCTGTTCCATGGTATCCGTATCAATCTAGGTCAGGCGGTATGCTGGTAGAAATGGTGACACATCATGTAGACCAGCTCCGTTATCTTCTCGGTGAAGTTGATATGGTATATGGGGCGGGAGCGCGTCGTGTGCTGCATAAGGTGAACCCGGAATATGATGTGTTTGATGTAAGCTGTGCTACCCTTACCTTTGAAAGCGGAATCGTGGCCAGCATCGCCAACAACCTCTTCTCAGGAAAGGTCGCACCTAAGACCGCGACCGGGGTACATATTTTGGCGGAGGACTTGACGCTTAGTTTCCAATTAGGCCAGGGGCTCACCATCATCACTCCTGATAAAACTGAAACATACCCTTATGAAGACTATGGTTTTGCTGCTGACCAGATGTTTGTTACGGCCGTACGCAATGGTGACCCTTCGTATATTCAGAGCGATTACGCTGACGCATGCCAAACGCTCGCCATCACCCTGGCAATAGAGGAATCTGTGCGTAGTGGTAGCCCGGTGAAAGTGGATGAATTCGTACGCTTGAGAGCCCTATAAGAGGTGAGTTCTGTGTCCAATATATATGTCCTATTCTGGTTCGATGTGGAGGATTTTATCACGCCAGAGAACGATGATGCACTCAAGGGCATCATCGAAGCCCTCGATTCTCACAAGGTACGAGGAACATTCAAGTTAGTGGGCGAGAAGCTGAGGGCTCTAAAGAGGCGGGGACGCCGGGACATTCTCGCTGGTCTGCGCAATCATGAAATCGGCTATCATACCAATTTACATAGTGTCCACCCCACGGTAGCTGAATACCTGAAGGACCTTGGCTGGGAAGAAGGGATCGAGGAGTTTGATATGAGTTTTGGTATGCTGTCAACTTCAGCAGGGGCAAAAACCCGGACCGGGCTAGCTGGTCTCTTCCAAGAGTGAAATCCCGCCAAGAGATGGAAACTGAGCTTGGCTACTTTTCCGAGTATGTGGCGCATATAGCCTCCCATCCGGATGTTAGGACTGTGACAGCCAGCGAGGCGTATGAGCTTTACTTTGATGAGGCCAGAGATAGAGCATTTGCTGTTCATGAGATTATCGCCTTTGCGCGGAACCTGGGCTCAATGATCACTTATCAGCGGGTCGGCAGCGCAGCAATATCACCGGCTGAGGCTTTCTATCTTGTCGTTTCGCTCCTGGGGGAGGCGATTCGAGAATACTCAGCCGTTTCCGATCCAGGTACTATTCTTGAGGCTATAGCAAGATTCAAGGTCCAGGTACCCACGGGGATTTATGGCCCTATCCGGCGAACTGCGAGCAATCTGACCTCCTGTGATTACGCCGCATTCCTGGCAGCATGTAAGTGGGCAATAGATTTCATCGATATGAACGGACGGATTCCGGATGCAGTACCGATAGGCGGGGGGAGTTTGAATCCAGTGGACTTCCTTGCTACAGCCAATGCACTGATATCAAACTTATTTGACGGTTCTTCAAACAAGTCGGGTGTAAGCGTACCTTCATCGCCTGGCAACATTAATCCGATGACCGGTAATCTAGAGCTAGAGAGGCAGGTTGTAGGAGAAGGAGTATGGAAATGGATCATTTTCCCGGAAGGCTTTGATGCCCCAAATATCATAGAACTTGCCAAGCTTCAGGCCTGGAGTCTCAAACCCGCGTGCCTGAGCCATTGCTAGGGATGACCAAGTCCGAATTTAGAAATATGAGCTAACCGTGTGAGGCGCGACTGGCAACCGCGCGGTGACATAGCCGGGTCATCTTTCAACTCTGGACTTGACGATCTATAATTTACAGAAAACTTGAAGATTTGAGTTGGGATACCACAAACCGTGTTTCTAGCACAACAACAGGTATGTTTGTCCCAGAATTCTCGTTCATGATATAATTGTCATTGTGAGGTGATCTGATGGAACAACCCTTCATGGGCAATCCGAGCCTAATGAAGAAGATCAATCTCTCTATGGTCTTGGAATTAATCAAGACCCGGGGTCCCATCTCGCGGGCAGACATAGCCAGGGAGCTCGGGCTCAGTCCTCCCACGGTCTCAAGTCTTGTCAAGTCGCTCCTTGAGGATAACCTGGTGGTGGAGATAGGGCTTTCCCCCTCATCGATCGGGAAACGGGCCACCCTTCTAAAATATAATCCTTCCGCAGGCTTCGCTGTAGGGGTCTACCTGGACGGGACAAAGATGCTCCTGGGGGTCACCGATCTAGCAGGGCAGACGGTCACTAGGTCCGAGCTCCCTGTGAATGGGTCAAGCCTCAAGCCAGAGGAAGTTCTTACGGCGATCCGCGATATAGTTAACGATGTGCAGAAAACCTCCGGAGTCGATGGGAATGAACTCAAGGGTATAGGAATGGCCGTAGCCGCAGTCACTGACGCAGCCACCGGTACCATACTCTCAGCGAGATACCTAGGTGCGCTTGTGGGCTTTCCATTTAAGACAATGCTGGAAAAATCCTTCAATGTAAGGGCTTATGTGGACAATGATGTATATATGGGCGCTTTGGGCGAGAAGCTTTATGGAAAGGGAAGGAATTCTGAGAATATGCTCTTCGTCACGGTAGGCGAAGGCATTGGGGTGGGAATCATTCTGGGGAACCGTCTCTACAGGGGTGCCCACCATGGCGCTGGTGAGATGGGAGACATGATAATCGAAAGGAGCCTGATTGACGAACGGGGTCCCCAGGGTGGGCATTTGGAGAGGCTCTGCGGGTGGGACGCAATCACCGAAATGGCCAAGGAGAGGCTTAAAAGCGGAAAAAAGAGTCTGATAAATGAAACGTCAGGCGGGAAAGTCTCGGCCGATTTAGTGCATGAGGCAGCGCGGAGAGGCGACGAGGTAGCCCTTGAGATCGTCCAGGAGGTTTCCCGCAATCTCGCAATAGGCATCGCGAATGTGGCGAGCATCTTGGATCCCGATCTCGTGGTTCTGGGTGGCGATATCCTTTCAGCGATGGACCTCTATCTTGATCGTATAAAAGAGGAGCTTTTCAAGATCCTACCGCGCCTCCCCAGGATAGAAGCGTCCGAACTGGGCCGGAACGCAGAGCTTTTGGGGGCTGCCGGGATGGCCATAAACCAGATGAACCCCCTCATCGTCGTTAGGCCTGGGGAGGTGGTAGGCACATAGTCCAAAGCAGCTGGTATCACAGATACCTACGGAAAAATTCGAATGCCTTATTCCCGGCAAAGGCGTGCGGCCCCGGGTGAATGTCAGTCCAAAGATCCTTCTCGGCGCCCGCAGCCCTGTAAATTCGTTTCACCCCCTCATAACCCTTCAACAGGTCCTGTATGAAAAAGCAATTGTCATAAATCCCCATCTCAAGAAGAAGTGGCCTTGGGGCGATCAATCCTGCAATATCATGGGTGTCAAAATACTTGTAGATAAAGGGCACAATCTGGGAGCCGCAGAAATTAGCCCTCTTGATTCCAAATTCCGCCCAGGGATTTACGTAACCTATGATATCTGCTGCCTTTATCCTGGTGTCCGCTGCGCTGGTGAAGGCAGTCATAGTGCCGCCCTGGCTGAGCCCCATCATGCCGATCCGGTTTGGATCTACTTCAGGCCGGGTCTCCAGATAATCTATACAGCATTTCATATCCCAAATATTGAGCGTCAGGGTCCAGATACCCAGAATTGCCCCCTTGATGAAATTTACGTTACAGGGGTCCCGACCGGGGAAAGGATCCATTCCATCTCGCCTCTCACCGAAGACTCTGAGATCCGGTGAGATTGTCAGGAATCCCGCTCTTGCCATCTGTTCGCCATAGTTGTAATTCATCTGCTCTATCTCGCGAATATAATCATGGGAGGACCTTATTCCTGCCACTGGGTCCTTGCCGTATGGTCCATGACCATGACTGCACAAGATGGCCGGGTTTGACCTGTCAGGCTTCATATCCTTAGGACGAAGGACTATACATGGCACCGACATAAACTCTTCTGAGTCGAAAACCACCCGTTCACGTATCAGGTCCCCGTCCTCCACCGAATACTCCACTTCAGGCGCCGGGTCAACCCTCTTAGGGAACTCTCCCAGGAGCTCCATATATTTAGAATAGGCTTCCTTGTACCACCTCTCCCAGTCTTCCCGGGTGCTGCCTCGAAAACTCAGAAGCGGCTCCCAATTTTCAGCAATCTTCTCCCAGTAGGCCTTCATCGAGAAATTGCGCTTTGCCACGACATATTCACCCCCAGATCTGATAGAAATTGCCTCAAACCCCTATGGCAGGTGTTGGGCAGTATTATAGGCCCCAAATCTGTCAATGAACCGCCCCAAAAGTACACGGCTGCCATTTTATCCGTCTGACAGTGCTGCCTTGGCGGCATCAGAAGTCTATCCTAAAAATAGCGGCGCCCGCATCTGCAATTTTCATCTCTCCGATGGTGCTGCCTGCGACGGCATGAGGGGTCTACCGCCAGAATGAGCTGCTGCACTTTTTATCTCTTCATGGTGCTGCCATAGCAGCATGGGCATCTATTCTCTAGATCGCCCAAATCTTGCGTCACATAATCATATCACTATATCGCCCGAATCCTACACCATATACTTATAGATTCATGGCGTAATGAATCTGCCGTGCGACTTCCTTAAACCCCATCTTGGGGTAGAGTCCCCGGCCGATCTCATTTTGCTCGAGGGTTTCAATCCTGGCACGCCGCAGCCCTTGAGACCTGAAATAATCCAGTGCCTTCTGGATTAATGCCCTGCCAATTCCAAGTCCCCTGAAGCGAGAGTCAACTGCCAGGTTGGGGATTCTTCCCTCTAACGCGCCCATATTGATCCTCGTCGTGATGTAGCCGACAACCTCCCCTGCTATCTCCGCGACGAATATGCCATCGGGGTTAGCTTCGATATCTTCTCTGATAGCTTGCCTTTTAAGATCCTCCCACCCCGGAGATCCATTTGCGCCAAGCAACTTTGCTATATTTTGGTCAATGCTGACACCGTCAAAGGCTTCAACCGTGATATCGAGGATCCTCTCAAGATCTCTGGGATTATAGACTCTCAATATAAAATCCGCCATAGAACACGGGCTCACAGGGGTAAAGCCCATCTCTCCTCTCTAATAACGAACTCAGTAGCCAAAAATGATTCCCCTATACGCATCAGGCCTTTTGTTCTCTTTCGCTTACTATATCAAAATGGCAACACTATGCCAAATCACGTGCGATCAGCAAGATTCACTTCATCAACCAAGGGGCCCTAACCTTAACCTCCACTTCATTAGGCACATCCGGGTCCTTTATTGTCTTTTTGAGAAGTTCCCTGATCTGTCCTTCAAGCATAGAGATCTGCAGCCTGGTGGCTGTTTCATATACACAGAGATAGCCCGCGAGTTTAATGTGCTCCCAGGTTTGAAGGTTGCGCCTAACGCACGGTGAAACATCCTCAATTAAAGCCAGGGCCTTCTTAGCCCTCTCGACTGCATCCTTATACGGAAAAGGTCTACCGAATGGATCGGTCCGGCTCAGCAGATAAAACGCTTGAATGACTTCGGATGAATTTAGCCCGAAAAACTCTGCCGCGAACCTGTTATCAAAATCAGACTGTAGAAAATCATCTGGATTCCACATGGTCTCTGCCGCGCAGACCAGCCCGTAGAACGTAGTCTCGGGGTGCCCCCTCCTGATGGCCCAGGAGGTGCATATGATTCCGGGGGTCTTGCCTGCTGAGGCCTTGGCAAACCCGACGATGTTGGGTATATGAGTTAGGTAACTCGGGAAATTGTAGCTGTCCCCGCTGGAGCGAGTAGCCGGGGATGAGATAACGCTATAGCCATTATCCAAGAAGAAGTCCAGGTATGGGAAGCTCTTGAATTCAGTTGCCCTTTCACTCTTAAACCAATAGGGGTCATAGATCTTGCGGATATGCTCGGGGACCTCGGTGAGGTTCTCCATAGTGTAGCGTTTTGCATTCCATATGACAAATGGCATACATTCCCCCTGGGACCAATAATCCCAGTAGTTGATAACCGCATCCTTGGGGAACCTATCAATAGCCTCCGGATGGTTCGAGAGCATATCGCTCCAGATCACGGGAGTTTTTCCAGCTTTCTGTACTAGATCGCATATTTCATTCATATATTCGATATAAAGCCCTGAGAATCCTACTTCCTCGACCCTCTTCCGGCAGCGCGGGCAACTCCCGAGTACCCAAGTCTCGTCGCCCCCGATGTGAAAGAATTTGTCTCTGGCATGGAACTCAAGGACCTCGGCAAAGAAATCCCGGAAAAGCTGTTTGGATCCAGGGTTGAGTGGACACATCTGGGATATATCATTTGGCTTCTCCCTGAGGGATCGATATGTGTCGTGCCGCAATACATACTCCATATGTCCGAGGGACTGGATCAAAGGGACCAAGGTCATATGATGCTTCCTGGCGTAGTCTAGAAGCTCCCGAAGCTCTTCAGGGGCAAAAGCCGCTTCCGAACATATATCAGAATGACGCCTATAAGGGAATTTGTCCTCATACTCGATCAGCAGAGTATTGACTTTGTAAAGGCTCAGACGCCTTGTAAGGTCGTGCAGATAAGAGGTCTTTGGCATCTGGACCTTCAGATCGAGGTGAACGCCACGCATGCCGAACGAAGGCCAATCGACAATCCTCACGGCACGCAAAGGCTTATCCTCCGTGAGCTGAATCAAAGTTGCAATTCCATAATAAAGCCCCTTGGGCGAAAGGGCGCGGATAAATATACCTTGAGGAGTAACCTTCAATTCATAGCCTTCGCTAAGGATTCATCGCCAACCACATCAAGTTGGGCCGGTATCCCTTTACTCAATTCCCTCCAGGAATCTACGAGCTCCAAGTGGATGTCCCCCTCAACACCCGGCTCGATTGATACTATAGCCTTCAATATATCTTTGAGGACATCTTGACACATTTCAAGAATCCCGGTTTCCGAAACCCTGGGGCTTACGGAGAGAACCAACTTTTCACCATAGTCGTAATACCCCTCCCCAAATTCAAGGTATTTTGGTTTGGGAATCACGCATATATCGTGCATCAAACCTTACACGCCCCTTCGTCACCTGGCTTCGATCCCCGATCCTTAACATCTAGTACTGTTCTGAGACATATGCAATCTTTGGCAATACTCCCGCCCAAGCGGCCATGAGAGGCCGGTCACCTTTGCCTGGGGTTGGCCGCCCGGCTGCCACAAACGGGATGCGGCTGCCTATGTCACAAATTAACCCTCTGGGAAGCCTTTTAGCAAATCCTCTATAATAACCGGCCTTCCGGTGGCAATCGATTCGTTGGCTGCTATACCTATGAGGATAGACATAGCCCCCGCCCAGCTGCCCGCCATATGGCCCAGGGGATCGGGAATCCCTTCCCTAAACAGCATATCGCGGAGCCGCTCATCCCCGCCACCATGACCCCCTAAAGCTCGCTTTACCTCGAAGGTCTTTACCCCGCCAAAGGTGGGATAGAAACGGATGAGATCCGATGTCTCTGGACTCATATCCCCTAAAGCAGCCTTGAAGGGATCTATTGACTTCCGAATAGAAGCCCTTTCTTTAAGGTTTACGGCCTCGGTAGAGTAGAAAGCATCCGCAACGCTGAGCTCAAGCCTCCCCTTGCTTCCATTTATGGCCATCCTCCACCCCTCAAACGGCATATATGAACTTAAGGTGTAACTCATCTGGATGCCATTCTTGTACTCCACCAAGAGGGCCATAGTGTCCTCTATGTCGATTTCCTCCGCAAAAACACAACTATCACGGTAATACCCATCAATATGCTCCGCGCTTATGTATAGTTCTTTCGCTCTCTCATCAGAGGCGAGGTCAAAGTAGAACGGGCACTCCTGAGTATGAGAGCAAGTCCGGCACCGCTCTCCCCTGAACTTCCCGGCTGACCCGTAGACGCGGCGCTTGCCCCTGGCATACACAAGCCTGGGCTCTGCCTCAAGCCACCAGTTTACAATATCAAAATGGTGGGTGGCCTTGTGGACCAAAAGCCCTCCCGAATTCTCTTTGCGCCTGTGCCAGCGGCGGTAGTAATCAGCCCCGTGAAGGGTATCGAGGAACCAGTGGAATTCCACAGAGTAGATGTCCCCCACAATGCCCTCGCGTAATAACTCCTTGATCCGTGTCGTATATGGCGTAAACCGGTAGTTGAAGGTGACGGTGATGTGCCCTTTCGATTCTCTCTCAGCCGCGAGAATCGCTCTACACTTCTCTGCATCTATGGTCATTGGCTTTTCGGTTATTACATCCTTACCTCGCCGTAGAGCTTTGATGATATATTCATGGTGCGTCGAATCCTTAGATGTGACGATCACTACATCACATGGGACCTTATCCAGCATCTCGTCGAAATCTGTGAAGCCTGGTATATCACGACCGATCCAGGACCTTGCGACCTCCATCCGCCTGGGGTTTACATCGCAGAGGCCCGTAAGTTCCGCCACGTCAGAGTAATCCTTTACCATAGGCCTCGCGTACATCCCTATCCCGCGGCCCCCGGTGCCTACCAGCACATAATTCCGCTTCAACCTTTCCACCTCCCCGGATCTGTCAGATTCCTATCCTTTCCGCTATCTCCTCGAGGAAAGCCTTCGATGCCTTGTAATCTTCGTCTAGATCCGGCACCCGGCCGATATCTACAGCCACATAACCGTCAAACCTGTGCTTCTTCAACGCCGTGAACACCCCATTCCAGTCGATGGTCCCCTCCCCTAGCCTCAGGTGCTTGTTATCGCGGCCATCGTTGTCAGACACGTGAAGGTAGAATATTCTCTTCCCCAGCTTCTCGACACTGAGCGGTAGGATCTCCTTCTGAGCGTGCTGGTGACCCGTGTCGAGCACTGCGCCGAAATTTTCGTCATCGACGGCATCCATGAGCCTGAGGAGCGCGTCAGTGTTCGAGATGAGTTCCCCAACCCTCGGCTCGAGACAAAACTTGAGCCCTGCCCTCCGGGCCTTTTCAGAACACTTCTTGAACGTATCAACCATGACATCCCAGAGGGCAGGCCAGCTGAAGTTTGGATCAACTTTCACATTGAATTGCTTGCCGTAGTCGAGCATCTCCTTATATGGCGCATCACCAACAAATTCAAGGGGCGGGGAATAACTATCGGTCTGGATGGTCTCACACCCAAAGTAGTTTGCTATGGATGTCGCAAGGTCGAAGAGTTCGTGGGCCTTCTTGCGTTTAGCCTCATCCAGGCTCACTATGTCAGGGAGGATCGGGCAAAAGTTGACCACCTTAACTTCAAGCTCATCACAGAGAGATTTCAAGGATTCTTTATGCGCATCGACCTCTTTAAGGTTGGTTTCCCTCACACCCTCGAGTTCGATGAACCTGAACCCAAGTCCCGCCATCTCCCGTATAGCCTTGTACGTATCCTCGATCTTCGGCGGGTATCCATACTTGCTAATAGCGTAGAGCCAACAACAACTAATCTTCAATTGTATCCCCTCCCGCAAAATCATTCAACAGAGACTTATGCCGAGCCATTTGCGATGTGACTTTTTTACCATAGGCCAGCCCCAATCTAAGCGGATTCAGACCAGCCCAATGGCCTCCAAAAACACGGATCGCGGGATCAATTACGGCTTAAAAAGATAATATATGGATTGTTATGTCATAAATTACATTTAATGGATAGCATATGGCCACACCTATCCCCCTTTCACTCTCTGTCCGGACTTCCTTTGCTTAGGACGCCTTGACCAGACTACGCATGTTCTCGAGTTTATTCTCTTTGATCCAGCCCACCGCCATCGCTAGCATCACGCATAAAGCCAGGCCAACCCGGACTTGCATCTTCCTTTGACCCCGGATGTAGTGGTTCTCAAATCCAAACGACACATCAAGCCGGCTGTTCACGCGCTCCACCGCAGTCCGGTGATCGTATTCCCGTTCCCACTTATAGCTCGAACGTGCTAATGGCGTGAAGACCCGCCGGTCTTCTTCCATTTTGATCCTGATACAACTTTTCACGGGACAATCGCACATCCCTCGGCATGAGACCCCGTAATGCAAAGCCGGACAACGATACTTCAGGGTTCCTCGGTCTTTCTCAAACCCCGCATATGCCATCTCCCTTTGTACGCCGCTTACTGGGTCACAGCAAAATACCGTCCCTTTGAAGTCATAGACCACATTCGTTTCGCCCGGCACTAGCTTTGTCGCCTCGCCGTCTTTCCAGAGATTCCGAATGTCGATCACCGGTTTGATTCCATATTCGTCCCACAGCTTGGCGATTAGCTTGCCGTCGTCCATCCCTCGGTCCGCCGTAAAGTATTCGCACCTTCCCATGATCTCCGGGTGACGACGGGCGGTCTCGTCAGCGATCTTGTGAGCGTGCTTGACTTCCGATTCCGATGCCTTCGTCACCTCGTAGGCGACGGGAAGCTCATAGGTGGCGTCCACCAATAGATGAAGCCGGTACCCAAACCAGGTCATAACCTTCTCCCACACTGTCCCATCCTCACGCTGGCCCCGGTAGTGTTTGACACCTATGTTGGCATCCAGATCGCGCCGCCCATCCGGCTCTGCCGTCTCTCCCTTCTTCCGGGGGTTGACGTGGCTTCTGAGCGCTTTGCCGTCAAAAGCCAACCGCTGCCCAAGGTCCGGCAGCAACTCGGTCAAAGTGGTCACCAATCTATCAAAAACTGCCTCGACTTTAGCAGGGTATCTCAATAGTGTCTTCAAAAACCGGCTGTATACCCAAGAGGGCGGAACCATGCCCAATCCGCACATCGCCCGCAATTGCGCGTTCCGGCTCAACTCGCGCCGCAGGCTCTCTATCGATATGTGCTGGAAAACCACACCCGCTAGGATCGTGTTCCATACGGCCCGTATCGGGTATCTATTCCGTCCCTTGCCACGATTCAATTCCAGGGTGCGCATCAGTTCTTCGTCAGGCATATATTCCAAGACCAGCCGCAGCCGTTCAAGGTCCCCAAGATCTTCGATTTCTTCCCACCCAAAAAGCTGTTTCTGTGGTATAATGGCCATATGGAGACCTCCCGTTTGAAGGTTTTCGCTTTTTAATAACATTCGCTATGCGGGGCCGGTCTCCTTTTCATTTGGGGTCAATTTGGCTGTTTTTGCGTCTTTCTATCGTGAAAATCTCTATTTATCGCCTCAGGGTTGGGGTAAAATGTTTTTCACCTTCTGCGGAAACCGTTGTCGCGCATGGGTTTATCTCACTGCGCAAATGGCTCATGCCCGCTCGCTTTCCCCGGATATCTCAAGGTGCCTGAAGAAATGCGCTCCCGAGGCTCGGGAGGAGCCCAACCCCCCTCAATACAAGGGTTGCGGCCCCTATGGAGCTTGCCTCGATGCCGAGGGAAGAAGGCACGATCCTTATACTCTTGGGCCTGAGTTTAAGTGCCCTTGTCTTTACTGCATCTTCAATCATTGGAAATATGATATCCCAGGCCTCCGTCACCTCACCGCCGATTATCACAAGCTCAGGGTTCAGGAGGTTTACCGCCATGGCTACCCCGATCCCCAGATAACGAGCGCCCTCTCCTAGAAGGCTTATGGCCAAAGAATCCCCCTCCCTGGCAGCCCTTACAACAGAGCTGAAAGAGAGGTTCCCGTCATCATCCCCGAGGCTCTCCCGGTCCGCAATGAGGGAGCTAGTCCCTTGCTTTATCGCCTTTGCTGCCCGTCTCAAAATCGCGGCCTCAGAGGCAAGAGCCTCAAGGCACCCATAACCTCCGCATCCACATCGCGGCCCATCCTCATCCACGCAGATGTGGCCAAGCTCCCCAGAAGATCCGTCCTGCCCCCTGTATAGTTCATTGTTTATGATGATTCCGGCGCTTATCCCAACCCCAACATTGATGCAAACCAGGTTGGACACTTCCCTTCCTGCACCGAACCAGCTTTCGCCAAGAGCAAAAGCTCGCACATTATGTTCGAGGATCACGGGAAGCCCGAATTTCCTGCTTATGATTTTACAAATGGGGAGATTGGACCATCCAAAGTTAGAGGAACTAACCGCAATCCCTGAATCAATGTCGAGGATCCCAGGCATGGCAATGCCTATGCCAATGACATTTTCCTGGTCAGTTTCGGGATTTCCAAGAATCCCTTCTATGGCTGCCTCAATAGCGCAAACTACATCATCTTGGCCCCGCGACCGTAGTGGAGCCTCGTGACGCCTTTTTATCCCTCCCATAAGATCCATCAATATGGCAATTACCCTGCTACCCCGCACCTCAAGACCCATCGCGCCAGGCGCATCAGGATTTATTGCATAAAGCCTGGGGCGCCGACCTCCCTCAGACTCCCCAAGCCCGATCTCCCGGACAAGACCACTTTTGACAAGCTCCTCAACTATAGCAAAAGCCGTAGCTGGTGTAAGCCCGGTCATACGAGCAAGCTTGGTTCTAGCGACTGGCCCGCAATTTCGGATTATATCAAGAACCGTTATGGTATTAACCCTCCTCAGGGTCTGAACATCTTTGACCACCAGGTGCTCCATCGCAAATTCCAATACCCTTCCCAGAATGATGATGTCAATTCAAATATGGCCGCGTGAAGTTCTTCTTATAGCCACTATAAGAATTCGCTACCTCATATCGAAATCCTTCTATCTCGCCAAAATCCTATGCATATTTTATAACAATATATACCATAGTCTCACTCTCTCCACATATCCTGTACGCTGAGTGCAGCTTCCAGGCTCGAGCTTGGGGCATCTATAACCAGATTCAGACATAAATGAGGCACGGAGCATATGCGGAGAGCTGGCAATGGTGGGGCGGCGCGTTCTCTGAATCTTGGACCGGTCATCTGGAGATGGTTCAAACCTGAAAAAAACCGTGAGGACTTCCTGAGAGATAGCAGGAAAACCTGGAACTATGGGGAACTATTTTTTAGATTCAAAAATAAAGTAAACGGACTCAAGCAGCTACTCCTTGCCCACGAGCGCGGGAGACGAACCTTAACGACCATTCAAATTTGAGGGGGGACATCATATCATATGGATATCAAGATTGCGGTAGTCGGGCTTGCTCATCCTCACATATATGATTTCCTGAACGAGGCGCTTGGCTTAGATGGCGTCAGACTCACTGGAATTGTGGAAGAGGACGCCACAACACGCCTGAACGCTAGCAAAAGGTACGGGCAAGTCCCGGCATTTGAGACTATGGATGATTTACTTGAGTCTGTCGATGTAGACCTCATTGCCACCGCTGCGGTCAACAATAGAAAGGCTGATATCATAGTCAATGCCCTTAAGAAAGGCAAGCATGTGATATCGGATAAGCCTTTGGTCACTACGATGGAAGATCTTGAAAGAGTAAAAGAGGCATTCCGAGAGGCGGGCCCGAATGCAAGGCTTTGTATGCTTCTGACTGAACGTTACAACCCATCCCTTGTGACAGCCAAACAAGTGATTGATAGCGGTGAGATAGGCGAGATTGTCAATTGCATCGCCTTAAGACCTCATAGGCTGGCACCCTCGACAAGGCCGCTATGGATGTTCAACCGCAAGGAGTATGGAGGTATCATTGTCGATCTCGCCATACATGATATTGACATTTTACGGTGGTTCACCGGAAGCGACATCGCGAAGATATTTGCAGCCCACCATTCAAATAGTAGATTCAGACAATTTAAGGAGTTCGAAGATAATGGAGAGATATTCCTTGCCCTTGACAACGGAAGCACTGCCTTCATCAGAGTCGACTGGTTAACTCCAGATGGCTATCCGCACCACGGGGATTGCCGTGTCCTCGTGGTAGGAACCAAGGGGCAGGTAGAGGCACGTACCATTGAATCCAGGGTGGAAGTGTTCTCTGACACGCATTCCCCGAGAGAGGTTCCTTTATGCAAGAGGCCTTCTACTCTCGCTGAGGATCTGATTAGAAGTATTTTGGACCCAGAATACGAGCCGGTGATTAGAGCAGAAGACATTTTTGAGGCGACGAGGGTCTCCCTTGAGGCTAGAGCTATGGCGGACACTGGAGATACGCCATGGACCGCCAAATTCTGATATAGCCACTCGATAGGGATTGAAGGAATCTCGTCTCGGAAGTTGAAGTTATGGTACACTAATCAAGGATCGTCTTTCCATAGACGCTACAATATACAATTTTCCACCCCGAACGATGCGCGCCGCGGCCTTCATCTTTCTGACGATGCCGCCGCAGTAGCATTAGGGTCGGCATTCATTAAAGCGAGGAGTGAGGATTATGGAAGACTTCACCTTTCTGAGCCCAACCAAGATTATCTTCGGCAGAGGCACCGAGAATCAAGTCGGCGCCGAGACGAGAAAACATGCCAAGAAGGCGCTGCTCCATTATGGCAGCGGGAGCATCAAAAAAATGGGACTCTACGATAGAGTCACAAAATCGCTGAAAGATGCCGGTGTGGACTTTGTCGAATTGAGTGGCGTCAAGCCCAATCCTCGGCTAAGCCTGGTGCATGAAGGAATTCAGCTTTGCCGTGAAAAGAAGATCGACTTTATATTGGCGGTAGGAGGAGGGAGCGTCATCGACTCAGCTAAGGCCATTGCCCTGGGAGTGCCTTACAACGGAGATGTGTGGGACTTTTTTGAAGAAAAGGCGGTGCCAGAAACGTCCCTTCCTGTGGGCGTAATTTTGACTTTGCCTGCATCGGGCAGTGAAGCCAGTAAGAGCTGCGTCATCACTAATGAAAATGGCTGGTTGAAACGTGGCCTCAATACTGAGGTGAATCGGCCAGTGTTTGCCATCATGAATCCCGAATTGACCTTCACACTTCCACCATACCAGACAGCCTGCGGGGCTGTAGACATCATGGCTCATGTCATGGAAAGATACTTCACCAATGTCCGTCATGCGGATTATACTGACAGGTTATGCGAAGCGACACTGAAGACTATCATCAAACATGTCCCCATCGTGCTGGATGAGCCAGAAAACTATGATGCCAGAGCTGAAATAATGTGGGCAGGTACATTGGCCCACAATGACTTGGTAGGGACTGGCCGAATCGGCGATTGGGCATCTCACATGATAGAACACGAACTGAGCGCCATTTATGATATCGCCCATGGCGCAGGCCTGGCCGTTGTATTTCCGGCCTGGATGAAATATGTATATAGGCATGACATCCAGCGCTTTGTGCAATTTGCCACCCGCGTATGGAATGTCGAGCAGGACTTCGCGGACCCAGAAAGGACAGCCCTAGAAGGGATCCGTCGGACAGAGGAATTCTTTAGGTCAATAGGCCTTTCAACTCATCTAGGCGAACTCGGAATCCCTGATGACCGGTTCAGCGAGATGGCTGAGAAATGCAAGAAGACGGACGGAAGTACCGTAGGGAACTTTGTGAAGCTCAATAAGGGGGACATCGTGAATATTTTGAACTTGGCGAAATAGGAAGTAGACCCTTATGCCGCTGCGGAGTACCATCAGAAGGACAAGACCGCAGCGCGCATTTCCTGAGGTAATCCCTCTCTGCATCGTGAGTTCATCCAGCCCCTTGGCGACATACTGATCAATTCGTCGCAGTGGTATCTCAACGCTCTCCGGGAGAAACGGCAGTTTGCGAATTCCCCCACGGCGAACTCTTTTGATCTCCCCAATTTGGGGATTTGTGTGATACAATTTCACTGGCGACTCCCTCCTTTTGTTGTCTACCTCTGTCTTACCGCAGAGGACCGGGAGTCGCCAGTCCAATTTCTACAAAATTCGGGACATCCTCAACGGCTTTGTCAGATACGGATAGGAACGTTGATTGATCTCATATAATCTCATCCTGAATTACATGCCAGAGATCAAAAGCCATTGCTGGCTCCTCGTCATCAAGAAAATCGGCTTTGGCAGGCGTAAAGATTATCCCTCTTCTCGTCCCCCTATCTGCAAGGGGTCTCAGGATGCGCTCAAAATACCTTCTCAGGCTTTCCCCAGCAAGCCTTGGGAAACCTCCAATATAAAACTTGCCATTGTCAAGAACCAGTCCCATGACGGTCTCATACTCATACCTTTCAGGATTCCCGAAGTTGATAGCCTTTACCTCCGGTATCTTGACGAGATCCTCAAGGAACTGATGGCCGCTCCCACAGAAATGCACCCACCCTCCGCCAAAAGGCCGCAAAACCGATGCAATATAAGGAGCCACAAATTCATTGAAAACTTTGCGGGAGAGTAAAGTAGCTGTATCTTCGGAACAGCGAACCCCGCCATCCCCCATATATAGATTGAAAAGATATCCCGAGGATAAATCCTCACCCACGGCACGTTTGAGAACCTTCGTCACGCTTATATACGCCGCTGTGGCGAGTCTGAGAAGGTGATGGACGAAATCAGGATCATCGTAGATCTCTGTAAAGATCCCATCCCCATAAACCAGGTGGGCGATGTCCCAAGATCCCTGTGTATCAGAGAGATGAACATGTGCTTTGCCGTTAAGCTTCTCCTTGAAAAATGCAATGTACTCAAGAGCGCGCGGCACAAGGCCTGAGCCTTTGACATTCTCTTCATTGAAATCATCCGGCGACAAGGAAAGGATCTTTTCCTTGGGAAGATGCTCCTTGAGCCATGGCATCTTATCCTCGAAAACCCCCTGCTCAAGGCCGAAAACCGTGGGGATGAAACCAGTCCCTAGATTGGGGCGCATGGAAAGCTGACCGTCACCAGCGCTCCTTGCCTGGGAAATAAGACCCCAAAGATGGGCAATCAACATCTTTTCAGGATCATAGAACTGCTCCTTGTAATTGTAATCAGGCCATCCCGCCTTTTCCGGCACCTGCACCCCTGGAAGAAGAATTGGAGCATAATCCGGCTCCTCACCCCTCCATACAGCAGCCTGGCGCGTTCTTCCCGCCTCAATTTGACTTATGTCGGGTTGAAGAAGGCTTAAGACATATTCGAGCTCGGACATGGCCTTTCACCTCAGTTGCACCGTCGATTTACTCGGGGTGAAAACCATCTCCCGCCGCTCACCCTTTCCAAGGAGAATGTTCCTGGCCACGGTGGCGGTATCCCTTGCCTCCTCCGGGCTCATGAGTCCGACGCATACCACATCATTCTCTTTAATCGCGTTATAGACATAGGTTAACCCCTCCACCGGAGTGAGTTTTCCGGAAGCGAGGGGTTTGATGTTGATAACGGGTTTTGAAGTCTGACGGATAATGTTGGCCACCCATTCGATCTCCACGGGCGACAAAAAACCTAAGACATTATGAGGCAGGATATACACCTCGGAGTCATAGCCCTCGGCTTCGCATACAGGAAGAGTCTCTGGCCGGTGCGTCGAAACCCCAGGGATAAGTCCAAGGGAGCGGCTGTATTGCAATAGCTCTGGGAGCCCTTCTACTCTTTTCTCTGCGGATAAGAGGTGCGTGTCCGTATACCCGCAATGAATCATGCCAAAGGTTGCGCCATTTTCCGCAAGGAATTCTAGATCCTTCTTTTGCTGCGCCATATCAGGGGACCCCAGAGAGGTGCCGATCCAAATAAATCGATTTCCGGTCTGTTCGGTGAAAGCCTTTAGGCTCTCCGCGAGTCGCTCCTGGCACGGTCCTACAATACTATTGATTCCCTGGCTCCATGCCTCGAGCAACGTTTCTACTATCCTGTCAACTGTGAAATGTCTCCGCAGCCACTGGTCCCGGGCCGCAGTGTAATGAGAATAACCAAGAAATGAGTTGGTGCCGCATACCAGCCTGCTTACCTCGAGACCCGCAATCTTCACCGTAGGGAAAAACTGTCTCCCTTGCATTTTTCCCGCCTCCACCCTAAACTTAAAAATAGATAGCCACCATTTTCCTCCCTATCTCAATGTTTTAAAGTTAGCTCTCTCGATCTCGCCTTCTCTCCATTTTTCAATAGATTAAACCGGCGTAGTCGTCGGGGCTGTGGATATGTGGGCAACGCGAAGCGTTGTCCAAGCGGCTG